>NZ_DASWTD010000322.1:0-3399 GCF_036402335.1 Sphingopyxis sp.
GGGGCCCATGGCGTCAGAAGGCTGGCATTGCGCGATTACGCTCTGGGCCCCGGCTTTCGCCGGGGTGCACATCCCTATCGGCAGCTCCCGGCCGAAAAGACGACGTTCAACCCGGCGCCGGCTGCCGCTATGCTGGCTTCCAGCTCTTCCGCTCTTCGGCCTGCTTCAGTACTTCGAACGCCGCCTGCCCCGCGGCAAAGCGCTTCGCCGCTTCGGCATCGCCGGGCTTCACATCGGGATGGCATTCCTTGGCGAGATTGCGCCACGCTTTCTTTGTCGCCTCGAAATCGGCGTCGGGTTCGAGATCGAGGATTTCGAGCGCTCGCATTTCGTCCGCGCTGCGACTGCCGTCGCCCGACCCGCCCCAGGCATAATGCTGCGCGCGAGCGTAGCTGTTCGCGCCGCGGGCTTCCTCGGCGGCACGCGCAGCAGCATCCTCGGCGCTCAATCCTTCGAAATAGTCCCAGCCGCGATTATATTCGGCGGCGTGCGTTTCGCAGAAATACCAGCGTTCGGGGCTGTTCGGCGACTTTGGCGCAGGGCAGTTGCCGGGATTGGTGCAGCCATGGCGATCGCAGAGGCGCACCTTCTGTGCCTCGCGCGACGAGCCATAAGGACGCCAGCGGGGAAAACCCCAGTCATCGGATCTTTTGGCGCGGCTCATCCCGTCCATGTAGCGACTGGAAGCCGCCAATGCTAGCCGAGAAGGCCGAAAAACCTAGTCTTTGGGCTTGTAGCCGAACGCCTTGGCCGCCAGCTTGACGACCGCGGGGTCGAGATCGGGCGGGGTCATCGGTACCACCGCCTCGAGCGCCTCTGCGATATGGGTCAGCGCGGAGATGCGCGCCGCCTTCTTGTTGTTCCCGTCGATCACTTTCCACGGCGCCCAGCGCGTGTTCGTCTGCTCGAACATCTCCTCCATCGCGGCGAGATAGTCCTTGCGCTTTGCCCGGTTGCGATAGTCCTCGGCTCCGGTTTTCCAGCGTTTCCATGGATCGTCGAGGCGATCGGCGAAGCGCCTGTCCTGTTCTTCCTGCGTCAGGTGGACGAAAATCTTGACGAGGTTCGTGCGACTTCCCGTCAGCTGCGCCTCGAATTCGTTGATCTCGTCATAGCCCTTGCGCCACTCGGCCTCGCTCGCAAAACCTTCGACGCGCTCGACGAGGACGCGGCCGTACCAGCTGCGGTCGAAGATCGAGATTTCGCGATTGCCCGGCAGGCGTTTCCAGAAACGCCACAGGAAATGGCGCGCCTTTTCTTCCTCATTCGGTGCGCTGATCGGCCAGACTTCGAAAAAGCGCGGGTCGAGCAGCGCGGTCATCCGCTTGATGATGCCGCCTTTCCCCGCTGCGTCCCAACCCTCGAACATGATGACGCTGCGCTGGCCGTGCGTGATGTGCGCGGACTGGACACGCTCGAGCCGCTCCTGCAGCGCGTCGAGGGCATCGCCATAGTCGCCATCATATTTGGCGCCAGCTTCGTGATCGGAAAGGGAAATGCTCATGGGCCCTCCCTAGCGCAAGCGGAGCGATCCTTCCAAGCGCGATGCGCCGATGTCGTTTTCTGGCACAGCACGCCGCGCCTTCGTTACTCGGGACGCGTCATGCGCTTGCGCGCGTCCCAGTCGGCCAGCGCACGGCGGTTTCGATCGATTCGATCAAGTCCTTCGGGAATCGCGCTGCTGCGCGCGCCCTGCCGCCGCGCCTCGCCATACCAATCGATCGCGGCGTTAAAATCGCCCTGCATTTCTGCGCAAAGGCCGAGATTGAAGGCCAGCGCGGCGGTCGGTTCGGCATCGCGGGTCAGCGCGGTCCACGCGGCGCAGGCACCGGCCTGATCGGTCTTGGTCAGCCGAATGGCATTTTTGAACGCCGCCTGTGCGGGTTTCGCGAGGCCCTTGGTGCTTTCGTCGACGCGCACGTCGAGCGCATAGTCGCGCGGCGCCAGATCGCCCCGGATCGCATTGACCTGATCGCGATACGTGGCCGCGATATAATCCTCGACCGATCGCGAGGCGGAGCGGTCGGGGCACCATGTTTGCTGATCGCGGGCATTTAGCGGCCGCGTATAACGGACCGCCCCATCGGCGAGCGCGACGAGCCGGGCGGTCGTCACGACGCTGACCGTACGAAGGCGGCAGCGAATGTCGACCTTGACCTCCTTCAGGCATTTTTTCTTGTCGGCGGGGTCGTCCTCGACGCAGCGCTTGCGCTTTTCGGTGACGGGAACTTCCTCGACACTTGCACGGGTCGTGCCTGTAACGAGCCCGTCGGCCGGCGCGCCCGATTCGGGGGCGATGATGCGATACCATGGCCGGCCGCCGAACTGCGCCCTGGCGAGTTCCGCCTCGAGCTGCTGCGCAAAGGCGGCGCCATCCTCACCTTCGAAGCGTTCGACCGACAGGCGGAGCAGGTCGTTGACGCTTGCGCCGGCGGGATCGCTGCCGTGAATCGTCAGCGTCTCGGCCGCAGCGGGCGCCGCGAAACAAAGCAAGGTCGCAGCAAACAGCGAACGCGCGCGCATGATTCACCCCCGATCATCAACCCCGCGCCGGGCTATCGCAGCCCCGTGCGCCTGTCAAAGCGTCAGAGAAAGGCTGCGAGTGCCGCCGCGACGCGCGCGGGCGCTTCCATCGGGATAAAATGGCTATGGTCCGGCCACAACTCGTCACACCCGGCGCCGATCGCAGGACCGAGGCCGGTCCAGGTCGGGCTCAGTGAGAAATCGAGCGGACCACCACGCTCGCCGGTCGGCGCGCGGATCACCGTCGACGGAACCGCGAGATAGGGCAGCCATTCGTGCGGGCTGGTACGCAGCGCATTCTGGTAGACCGACGCCTCGAGCGCCGGCGGACAGGCCAGTTCCAGCCCGTCGCCTTCGGCCGCCGGAAGCAGGCCATGGGTGCAATAATCGGCAAGGACGCGCGGATCCCAGTTCGCATAAGGCGGCCGGTCGGCGAAGCGCGCGCGCATCTCTTCGACGTCGGACCATCTATTGCGGCGACGCGCGACAGGATGGTCGGCGGGGTCGGGGATCGGCTTGACAGCCTCGCCTTCGTAAAATGCCGGATCCATGATCACCGGGTCGATCAGCACAAGCTGGCGGAAGGCGGCGGGTCGCTGCGATGCGAGCCGGGTCAGGACATAGGCGCCCATGCTGTGGCCGCAGCCGACGAGCGAATGTCCGCCGAGGCCATCGAGCAGCGGCAGCAGCACATCGGCGGTCGCCGCCCAGTTGGCGAGCGACGATGGGCGATAGCTTCGCCCATGACCGCGATGATCGGGCGCGATGACATGCGTATCCGCGGGTAGCGCCGCCACGACCTGATCCCACAGCCGCGCGTGAAAGCCCGTCGCGTGGAGCAGCAGCAGCGAAGGGCCCTCGCCGCGCTCACCCCAT
>NZ_DASWTD010000323.1:0-5880 GCF_036402335.1 Sphingopyxis sp.
TTCTTCGACAAGGACCGCGGAGGCGAACTCTTCGTTCGGGCGATCGGCGGGCGCTACGACGTATTGCGTCCGGGAACACCATCGGGGCTCAATCCGCTTCGACTGGAGGACACGCCGGCCAATCGGCAGTTTCTCATCGACTGGCTCGCGCTGCTCGCGGGCAAGGTCGACGTCGGGGAATTGGCCCAGATCAAGGACGCAGTCGATGCGAACTATGCGCAGCCGCCGCACCATCGCCGACTCCGCCATATCGTCGAACTCTTCCGAGGCGGCCATCGTCCGCATGCCGATGATCTCTGGTCACGCCTCCGACCATGGTGGGGCGACGGCGAGCGGGCCTGGCTGTTCGATAATGAAGAGGATGCGACCGACCTGACGATCCACTCGGTCGGGTTCGACATGACGCAGATACTCGATGACCCGGCGGTGCGCACACCCGCGATGATGTATCTCTTCCACCGCGTCGAGGAGCGGCTCGACGGCAGCCCGGCCATCATCGTCGTCGACGAAGGATGGAAGGCGCTCGACGACGACGTCTTTGTCCGCCGGATCAAGGATTGGGAAAAGACGATCCGCAAGCGCAACGGCATCGTGGGCTTTGCGACGCAGAGTGCGCAGGATGCGCTCGAAAGCCGGATCGCGAGCGCCATCATCGAGCAGGCGGCGACCCAGATATTCATGGCCAACCCGAAAGCGCGCGCCGAAGACTATGTGAACGGCTTTGGTCTCACACCACATGAATATGAGCTCGTGCGCGCGCTTCCCGACACGGCGCATTGTTTCCTCATTAAGCATGGCAATGAAAGCGTGGTAGTCCGCCTCAATCTGTCGGGCGAACGCGAGCTGTTGACGATCCTGTCGGGACGCGAGCGGACGGTGCGGCTGCTCGACGAGCTGCGCGCCGCGCATGGCGATGCGCCCGAAGCCTGGTACGACGCGCTGATGGAGCGCGCCTGATCGTGGCCGTCTGCGACGCCATCCCGAGCCCCGAAAGCTTTGCTCCAAGCATCCTGCGCTTCCTCGACTGCCAGGCGCAGCTGATCGGTGCCGAGGGCTACCAGGCACTCGCGGTACCCGGATCGACGGCGTCGGTCCTCCTGACCGGCATGGTCACCTTGCTGATAGCCCTTCTCGGCTACCGGATGCTCCTCGGGCACACGCCGACCATTCGCGAAGGCGTGCTGACGTTCGTCAAGATCGGCCTCGTCCTCGTGCTTGCAACGAGCTGGCCCGCCTATCAGACGCTGATCTATGACTTCATTCTGCGCGGGCCGGCCGAACTCGCCTCGACGATCGGCGGCGCGGCCAACCTCCCGGGTAGTGGCGGCGGTCTGGTCGGGCGGATCGACGGCGTCGACCAGGCACTGAAAGTCCTTGCGATTGACGGGGTCGGCCCGGCCCCGCTTGGTCCCGATGGGCGCCCGCTCATGCCGTCGGTGCCGCCGCCCCCGTTTCTGGGCTTCGACAGCTTCGCGCTCGGTTTTTCACGCGTGATCTTCCTCGTCTCGACCGTGGCGTCTTTCGCCATCGTTCGGATCGCGGCTGCGATCCTGCTATCGCTTGCTCCCTTATTCGCGGTTTTCTTGCTCTTCGATGGAACGCGAGGGTTGTTCGAGGGGTGGCTCAAGGCGTTGATCGGCACGGCACTTGGAAGTCTCGCCATTGCCCTTACCCTGGGGATCGAGCTTGCCTTTGTCGAGCCGTGGGTGGCCACTCTGCTGGCAAGGCGCGCAAGCGATCTGGATATCGTGGGCGCACCGGCTCAGCTCTTCGCCGCCTCCATTATCTTTGCGATCGCCTTGGGAGCTGTGATGTGGCTGACTGCGCGCGTTGCGATAAGCCTCAGGATTCCCGCATGGCTGTCGACACTGCAGACCGGCTGGGCCGCTGGGGCTGCGCAGCAGGTCGAGCAAGCCCGCACGACGGCCGCCGCCTATCCTCCGATCGAAAGCCGGTCGCGTGCAGCGGCGGTCGCCGATGCTATTGCGATTAACCAGCGCCGCGAGACGACGGCAGCCGAGGGCGCACGTGGCTCGCGAGCGGCCCATATGGCGCGTAGTCTTGCCGGACAGAACAGAGGGGATCGAATGGACCGTTTGCCCGAGCAGGATCGATCGAGCCGTCGGACCCGTAGCCGTATCTCCTCACGCGCGATTGCCAGGGACAAGCGTCTATGAAAAAGTCCGCCCAAGAAGCGCTCGACGCCTATTATGCCGAAGCCGATAGCTGGGCGAAGGACCGCGGTGACGCGCTTCGCGCCTCGCGCCGCACCGCCTGGTGGGTCGCGGGCGGGGCTTCCGTAATCGCGGTATGCGAGGCGCTGGCGCTCCTTTTCCTTACGCCGCTAAAGACGGTCGAGCCCTACACGCTGCTGGTCGACCGCCAGACGGGGTTCGTTCAGCAGTTGAAGCCGCTCGAGGGCGAAACGATCTCGCGCGATCGGGCGCTCACCCAATCCTTCCTCGTTCAATATGTGATCGCCCGCGAAGGGTTCGATATCGATACGGTGCAGAGCGATTATCGCAAGATCGGCCTCTGGTCGGCGGGTTCGGCGCGCGACAATTATCTTGCCGAGCTCCAGGTCTCCAATCCGGATAGCCCGCTCGTCCGACTGCCACGGTCTTCGTTGGTCGACGTGCAGGTCAAGAGCGTGACGCCGATGAACGATGACACGGCGATGGTCCGCTTCGATACGCAGCGCCGCGATTCGGGCGGCAAGGCGCATCCCGCGCAGCCTTGGGTCGCCATCGTCCGCTATGGCTACAGCGGCGAGCCGATGAGCGCCGCCGATCGGATGATCAATCCGCTCGGGTTCAAGGTAAGCTCGTACCGCAAGAGCCCCGAGGCGCTGACGGCGCCCGAGCCTGCTGCGGTAGCGGCACCCGTAGGCGCTACATCGGGTGCGGCAGCATTGCCGGCACCGAGCGCCGGTCCGGCGGTACCGGGCAGGCCATGACGGCGCGTTTCGCCCTTGCTATCCTGCTGGCGCTCTTCGGTGCGAATGCGAGCGCCCAAATTCGTCCCCAGCCGGGATATGGCGACGCGCGTATGCAGACGATCGATTACCGGCGCGAACAGGTGGTCCAGATCGAAGGCGCGCCCGGCTATCAGGTCATGATCGCGCTCGCACCCGATGAACGTATCGAGAATGTGGCGCTCGGTGACAGCGGTGCGTGGCAGGCGGTCGCGAGCCAGAGCGGCAATCTGCTCTTCGTGCGGCCGACGCAAGATGGTGTCAGTACCAACATGACTGTCATTACCAGTGCGCGCTTCTATGCGTTCGATCTGGTGCCGGCCAATGGGCCGCCGCCCTATGAGGTCCGGTTTCGTTATCCCGCCGAGCCGGACGGCAATATGTCCGCAGGGACGGTCGGGGCTGCCACGGTTGGTCTGTATCGCCTCGGAGGCACCCGTTCGATGTGGCCCGTTCGCATGCACGACGATGGTGCCAGGACCTATATTGACTGGCCGCAGGACGTCGCGCTCCCCGCAGTCTTCATTATCGACGATCTCGGTCGCGAGCGGCTCGCCAATGGTAACATGCGTGGAGGCCTCTACGTGATCGACAGCGTTCAGGATCAGTTACTGTTCCGCATTGACCGCAAGACTGCGCGCGCCAAGCGCTATCTGCCGCGAAGCGATACAAAGGAAGGCGGCAACCCATGAGCACGCCAAACCTGGGCGCTTCCCCCGGCGAGCCCGCAGAACGCGGTGTCATGCCCCGTATCGTGCGACCGCGCACCGGATTGTCGAGCACGGCAATCGTCATCGGCGCGGTTCTGGCCGGCATCCTGCTCTTTACGATCCTCGATGCCCGACGCCGCGCCCTGTCGGCGCCAGCGGTCCGACCCACGCGCGCCGATCTTGTCGGTGCTTCGCAGGCGCTGCCGACCCTCTACATCCCGTCGGAGCCACGGGCGGCGGCGCCCCCGCCGCCTGTGGCTCCGGCGATCGCGGTGCAGCTAACGCCGCCGTTGCGGCCACAAGCCGCCCCGGTGCCGACACGGGATCCACCCGTCTCGTCCCCGCCGCAATCCTACGGTTCGCCATCGGCTCCTGCCGCTCCCTCGCGCACCAGCGGCGGCGCGATCCTCGTGATCGACAGCTCGCAGGCGCTACCTGTCGGAGAGCGTACGGCGCCGGCGGCCGAGAGTGGAGCTGCGCAGGCCCAAGCGAGCACCGCCGCCCGCAGCCGGGCAGGCGCAATGTCCAACCGCGCGACGACTGTGCCGCAGGGTATGCTCATTCCCGCCGTTCTCGAGACTGCGCTCGATTCGACCGGTGCGGGCTTTGCGCGCGCTTTGGTGCAGCGCGATATCCGCGGCTTTGACGGCACCCGCGTGCTGATCCCACGCGGCAGCCGCCTGATCGGCGAATATGCTTCCGATACGAGTCCGGGACAGAAGCGCGCGTTCGTGACCTGGACGCGGCTGATCCGTCCCGACGGCGTGACGATCTCGATTGGATCGCCCGCCACCGACCCGGTTGGCGTCGGCGGCGTGCGTGCGAGGGTCAACAGCCACTTCTTCGAACGCTTCGCGGGCTCAATCCTCCAGACCGCTATGCTGATCGGCGGCAATCTTGCCGCGCGGTCGGCAGGGGATTCTGTGGTCGTCGCGCTTCCTGGCTCGTTCCCGGGCACTGCTGCAACGACGCCAGCCACTCAGATCCCGCCGACGCTTAGCGTTCGCCAGGGGACGAGCGTCAGCGTATTCGTCGCGCGCGATCTCGACTTCACGGGGGTCGAGACGGCGCAATGACCACCACGGATGTCGCTGACCGCATCTATCTTGGCAGCTATCTCGCACCTCTGTCATTCGCACTCGATCGGGCCGACGTCACCGACATCTGTATCAATCGTCCCGGCGAATTATGGATCGAAACGCTTGGTGGGGCGATCGAGCGTCACGATGCCCCGGCGCTTGATAGTGCGCTTCTGGCTCGGCTGGCTCGTCAGGTCGCGGCGCTCAATCATCAGGGCATCAGCCGCGAACATCCACTGCTTTCTGCGAGCTTGCCCGACGGTTCGCGCATCCAGATCGTCCAGCCGCCGGCGACGCGTGGCGAACTGGCGATCGCGATTCGCAAGCATGTGTCTGCAGACCTCACGCTCGACGATTATGTGTCGGCGGATGCCTTTCGCGGGGTTCGGACTGCGGGGATTGCGCAGCCGGCGGCGATCGACCATGTCCGCAAGCTGGTCGATGCCGGGGATATCGGAAACGCACTCCGTGAGGCCGTGCGCGGTCGGCTCAACATTCTGATCTCGGGCGGCACGTCGTCAGGCAAGACGACTTTTCTCAACGCGCTGATCCGCGAGATTCCTGCCGACGAGCGGCTGATCCTGATCGAGGATACACCCGAGATCCGGTTGAAGCACGAAAATGCCGTCGGATTGATTGCGGCACGGAGCGCGCTCGGCGAGGCGCATGTCACGGCCAATGACCTTGTCTCAGCCTCGCTCCGTATGCGGCCTGACCGCATCATTCTTGGCGAGCTGCGCGGCCCGGAAGCCTTTGCCTTCCTGCGCGCGATCAACACCGGCCATCCCGGATCGATGACGACGATTCACGCCGACACCGTCGAGCGGGCGTTCGAGCAGTTGGCTTTGCTTGTTCTGGAAGGAGGTTCGACTCTCCAGCGCGAAGATATCCTCGCTTATGTACGGATGACCGTCGATGTAGTGCTGCAACTCAGCCGCGATGCGGCTGGGCGGAGCGTGTCGGGCATGTTGGTACGGGGGCGATAGGCGCCAAGCAATTCCGCGGGCATTATTGGCGGCGGAAACTCCATGCCATCGGTGACCTTGGGTTCGCGGGCGCACTATTGTCATAACTTGCTCGAGATTGCGATTTAAGGCGAGAGATCCCCTGTTCAGCG
>NZ_DASWTD010000324.1:0-4655 GCF_036402335.1 Sphingopyxis sp.
GGGCCATCAGGAAGATCATGCGGTCGGTTTCCGGAAGCCCGGCCAGAGCGCTATCGAAGCGCCGACGCCGTTCGCGATCATGCGCCGTCTCGATACCCAGCCGCCATCGCAGCATCGCAAGTTCATGCACGATCCGCTGGACAGAACGCTTCAAAGGAAGCCGAGCCACGTTTCTTCCCCTCCTTCCCTGAACCGCAACGGCCCCGGCGGAGCGGGGTGGGCAGCAGGAGCGAACCGGCAGTCCCGCCCATGAAGGCGAGCCGCACCGAAGGCCGGAACGAAGTGGAGGACCCGGGGCGAAGCTCCGGGTTGCGGGTCGCCGGGGCGGGATTAGTGGGTAGCGACGCCCACCCCGCTTCGCCGCGGCCGGCACGAACAACGCCGTCGCATGGCCACACGCGATGTCCATCGTCCCGTCAGGGATCGTCACCCGCATGGGCCGAGACGGCGCAGCCGGCTCGGTGGAGCGTCAGCGGAATAGAGCCTGGCCGCCCGCATGGGCGGGACGGCTGCTTCCGTCGGGCTGTCGCGCAGGTTTCGCGGGGGACCTTATGACGCGCGATAAAGCTCCACGGCGCATCTCGCCCGATCGAGCGGCCCCGACAGATTGACCTATCCGCCTAGTCTCTCATGTTCAGTCGCAGGGAGACGCACACCGGGTCAGAATGTGAAGGACATTGCCATGGCATCACACCCCCCAGACCGCTTCCTGAGGCTCAACAGCGTACTCGATCGCACCGGGCTCAGCCGGGCCACACTCTATCGAAAGGTCCGGGCGGGCACCTTCCCCAAGCAGGTACGGATATCCGAACGATGCTGTGGCTGGCGCGAGTCCGAAGTGACGGAGTGGCAAATGAATCCATTCTCGTACGAGGTCTCAAAATAGCCGGACCCGCTCTCCATCTCACAGGAGGCTGCGAAAGGTGACAGACCAGCGCGGCGCATCCATCGCGGCGATACTATGCTCCCAATCGTCGCGGATATTGCCGCTCATATGATAGATCGATCGCGGGGCGAGTTCGACCGACCGGCGCTGAAAGCTCGCTCCCTCCCGACGCCGGAAGCGCATAACCGCGGGCGCACCGAGCGAAACGCCAATTACATGCTCGAACACCGGCCGATCCTTGTGCCACCCAATGCCGGCGCCAACGCCATATTCGATCAGCAGCACCTGTTCGAGCGCATCGGGATCGAGCCCTGCAAAGGCGGCCGCCCTTGATCTGAGCGGCAGCAGCCATTCGGGGATCGCATCGCCCGGCGCGAAGCGTCCCGTCGTGAAGTCATAGGTCCATCCGAACGAGCGCGTCAGCCGCTTCCCTTCCCATTGTTGGAACTGGAAGGGAGAAAGACCCGACGCCGCTATGGCGGCTATCAGCCCCGCCTCCTCGCTACGCTCGATAACATCGTCTTCGTAGCAAAGGCCTGCAGGAAGCGACGGCCCGAACAAGTCCGCTTGCGTGGCCCGCGAGCGAAGTGCGCGCTCGCTCGCCGGCCGGTTCACAACGGCAGCGCGGCTTGCGCGCGGAGCGGCTCGACGAAGAGCGTATGACGCGGCGGCTCTTCGAAGAGCACCTCGGGCGGAAGCGTCCCGTCGAGCCAGTGCATCACATTGCGGCGCTCTATGATTACGCCGTGGCGCGACTGATACGGGATGACGTCGGCCCCGGCGGGGATGGTGATGATCCGGTAGGATAGCGGCCAGTCGGCAAGCGGTGGATCCCATTTAGCGGCGAGGTAGAAGAAATTGCCGCTATCGAGCGTGACCCGGTAACGATGGTCGCCGGTCCCCATGCGAAACTCGGACGCCGGGATGAGGCAACGGCGCGCGGGGAAAACGCGTCCTTCGGAACGAACGAACCGGTAGTTGATGCCGTCGGAAAAACGCGGATCGGAACCCCAGACCGCTTTGACCATTTCGACTTCGGCCATATTGTCCGGGTCGCGGCGTACCAATGCCGTCACGCCCCCGCCGGGAGCATCGGGATCAAAAGGGGTTGGCGCGAGGGTCATGGTTAGAACATAATAGGAACGAAGCTGAGTCGCAAGAGCTAGGGGACGCTTCCGAATGTGCAATGATTACCGATTGGAAGTCGACATCGCCTCGATCGCCGAGGATTTCGACGACCTCAAGATCAAGATCGATATGCCCGAAGGTGCGCCGAACGTCCCGGGGCGCGAGGACATCCGCATCACCGATATGGCGCCCATCGTGCGGAGCAGCGAAGGCTCTGCACTGGGCGAACTCGTCAACCGGCGATGGAGCTGGCCCGGGCCGAGCGGCAAACCGGTCTATAATTTTCGCTCGGAACGGCGCGATTTTTCGTCGCATCGCTGCCTCGTGCTGTGCGACGGTTTCTACGAGTTTACCGATCCCACCGACAAGGCACAGAAGCGCCTCGATAAATGGCTCTTCACGATGAAGGATCATCGCTGGTTCTGTATGGCGGGCATCTGGCGCGAATATGATGATGGCGAGGCGTTCACGCTTCTCACCATGGATGCGGGTCCCGACATCGCCCCCTATCATCACCGCCAGATTATCCCGCTGGCCCGAGACCAATGGGCAGCTTGGCTCGATCCGCGTGTGCCCGCGGGCGATGTTCTTAAATGGTTGCCGGAAGGAAGCCTCGAACCAACGCAGGTCTTCGGGAAGCCGCCCGCACAAGGCGCGCTCGCGCTGTGAACGACGTGGAAGGTCTCGACCGCTTCGCCGCCGCGCAGGAGCAAATCTATCCGCGTGCCCTTGGCGAAATTCGCGCCGGCAAGAAGCGCTCGCAGTGGATGTGGTACATATTCCCGCAACTGGCGGGGCTCGGCCGCAGCGCGATGGCGCGGCGCTATGCCATCGCGGATTTAGGCGAGGCACGGGCGTATCTGGCGCATCCGCTCCTTGGCCCCCGCTATATGGAATGCGTTTCGGCGCTGCAGGACGCGGCCGGTAGCAATCCGGTGGAGGTGTTCGGCGACGTCGATGCGGTCAAGCTTCGCTCGTCGCTCACCCTGTTCGAGACCGCCGCAAACGGCCATCCGCTCTTTGCGGCGGCGTTGACACGCTGGTTCGGCGGCGAGCGGGACGACCGGACTGTCAGCCTCTTGGAAGCGGACGTCGGCGGCTAACCTCGCGGCTCGACGCCTTTCGGCTTGAGGATCAGCGTGCGTCCTTCGACGCGCCACGATTCGAGTTGGGACAGGAAATTCATTCCCAATATGTCGGTGTCGACAAGGGCCGGCGATATCACCACCTTGATTTTCGTGGCCGAAATCCCGCCGATCGTCAGCCGGTCGACGGTCCCGGCATCGGCTCGGACGGTCCCGTTCGCCGTCTTCATGAGTAGCGGTACTAGCGTCGCGTCCGCCTTCACACCCGCGATCTCGGCGGTTGCTTCGGACAGCGCCGTGACCGTGGCACCGCTATCGACAAGCATGCGCCGTTCGATACCATTTACGCTGACGGTCGCCCAGAAATGGCCGTCCCTGCTCATCGGGATGCGAACCTCGTCACCCACCACCGCCTGGCTATCGAGACCAAGGCTTGCCGTGATTCTCGAAAGATTGGGATCGAAGGGCGCCTGATGAAGAACGAGGAATATTCCGAAGGCGAGGAGCGCGAAGGAGAAAAGCGCACGAAAGACGCGCCCCACATATGGAATCTTGAACAGGATGACGAGAATCAGCGCCGCACCGACGGCGTAGATCGCGAGCTGATCCCAAGGAAGGTCGGTGTTTACGGCCATGAATTTCGCTCCGCTTTACAGGCCGCAAACTGACGCGGCGCTGAATGATCCACAGCTTCTCACCGCAGGTCGCTTGACGCCGACTAGCACAAGGTGGAACATAAAGAGAACATTTGAGTCGTATCAGCATGACCGCACCGCCTTTTTCACAGCCCCGGCCGACCGCCGAAGAGCTTCAAGCGCTTCGCGAGACGGTGGCGCGCGTCGCCGCTTCGCGTGAACCGGTGCTGCCGTTCGGCGTCGGACCGATCGATCATCTGCTGACTGGCGGCGGGCTCGATGGCGCGGGATTGCACGAGGTAGCGGCGGCTTCGGCAAGCTGGAGCGACGACGCGGCGGCGACGCTGTTCGCGGCTGGGATCGTGGCGCGCTTTGCCGCGGCGCCGGGCCTTTCGGCGCTTTGGGCGCTGACGCGCTTCGATCTCTATGCCCCGGGGCTCGAACAGGCGGGGCTCGGGCCTGAACGCATCTTCTATGCGCAGGGCAAGAACGACCGCGAGCTTCTCGCGATGTGCGAAGACGCGCTGCGCGACGGGGCGCTCGCGTGCGTCGTTGCCGAAGTGAAAGCAGCGGACCAGACCGCCACGCGGCGGCTTCAGCTTGCGGCTTCCGAAGGAAAGACGCCGATGCTCCTGTATCGCCGCTACCGGCGTTACGGTCAGTGCCCGCTCACCGATCTCTCGCTGGCCTGCACGCGCTGGCGGATCGGCAGTCTTGCCTCGACACCTTTATCGATGCCCGGCGTGGGACGCGGGCGGTGGTCGGTCGAGCTTGTGCGGCAACGCGGCGGGCCGCCCTTCTCCCTCGAACTGGAGGCGTGCGATGACCAGGGTCGCCTCGCTCTTCCTGCCGCAACTCGCGATCGAGCGGTTGCTGCGGGCGGAGCCGACACCGTCGCGCTCGGGCACGCGGCCTGAGCCA
>NZ_DASWTD010000325.1:0-4935 GCF_036402335.1 Sphingopyxis sp.
CGCGGTCGCCAGTGCGATATGGCCCTTCAGCACCTGCGTGAAGCGGCGGCGCATCTCGGCGGTCGGCGCACCGATCGCGATCGTGCGCGTGATGTCGGTGGTGCCGTCGGCATATTGCCCGCCCGAATCGACCAGATAGAGCGTGCCCGTCTCGATCGCGCGGTTCGTCGTCGCATCGACCTTGTAATGGGGCAGCGCGCCATTCGGCCCGGCGGCCGAAATCGTGTCGAAGGAGAGATCCTTGAGCGCGCCATTGGCGTCGCGGAAGGCACGGAGCTTCGCCGCCGCGCCGAGTTCGTCGAGCCCGCCCTGCGGCGCGGCCTCTTCCATCCATTTCAGGAAGCGCGACACCGCGACGCCGTCGCGGACGTGCGCGGCGCGCGTGCCGTCGAGTTCGGTTTCGTTCTTGATCGCTTTCGGCAGCACCGCGGGGTCGCGGTGGCGTTCGACCTTCGCCCCGGCGGCTTCGAGCGCGGTGAAGATCGCCGCGACCGCGCGGTCGGGATCGACCGCGACCTTTTTGCCCGTCAGGCTGGCGAGCGCGCGCTCGAATGCATCGCGGTCGTGGATACGCACACTGTTACCGAGATGCGCGCGGACCGCGTCAGTGACCTTTTCGGGCGCGATGAACAGGTCGGCCGTGGCGTCTGAGTGGAGCAGGGCGAACGACAGTCCGACCGGCGTATGGCTGACGTCGGTGCCCCGGACGTTGAACGTCCACGCGACCGAATCGAGTGCGGTCATCACCGTCGTGTCGAGCCCGTTGGCGTTCAGCCAGTCGGCGATGACCTGCCGCTTGTCGATAGCGCTCTGGCCTGCAAGCGCCGCGTCATGCACAGTCACCACCGCATCGCTCGGCGCGGGCTGGTCGTCCCATGCCGCATCAAGCGGATTGTCCGTCACAGCGACCAATTGTGCACCCTTCGCCGCCAGCGCCTTTTCCAGCCCGCGCGCCCAGTCGATGCCGTGGAGCCACGGATCGTAACCGACCTTCTGCCCCGCGGTGACATTCGCGCCGAGCCATTCGGCGACGCTCGACTGCGGCACGCCGACATAATCGAAAAGCGACCCGTCGACCTGATCACGCACCTGCACCGTATAACGCCCGTCGACGAACACCGCCGCCTTGGCCGGCAGGACGGCTGCGGTTCCCGCCGAGCCGCCGAAGCCCGTCAACCAGGCCATGCGCTGCGCATATTCGCCGACATATTCGCTCATATGCTCGTCGCTGATCGGCACGACGAAGCCGTCGAGGCCGCGCGCGGCGAGTTCGGCGCGGACGCGGGTGAGGCGCTCTGCATGGAGGGGGCTGGACATGGTTGCTTCCTTGTTCCTACATCGGAAACGATTCCGCCCCGAAGGGCGGCACCGCGGGGGATTTTGTGATGCGCGCTATTTGGATGTTTCTGATGGTAATTGCCAGTCCGCTTGTCGCATTGCCTGCCCTGTATGCCAAAGAGAAAGACCCTGCATTGACCAGCCCCACCCCTGCCCTGCCCGCCGCCCCCGTCGCGGAAAAGCGCCCGCACGAGATGACGCTGCACGGCAAGACGCTGTCCGATCCATATCACTGGCTGAAGGACGACAGCTATCCGGTGGTCGATGACAAGGATGTGCTCGACTATGTGAAGGCCGAAAATGCATATTTCGATGCCGCGATGAAGCCGCACGCCGCGCTTGTCGAAACGCTGTTCCAGGAGATGAAAGGCCGGATCAAGGAGGCCGATTCCTCGGTGCCGCAAAAGGACGGCGACTGGCTCTACTGGGTCGAATATGAAGAGGGTGCCGAGTATAAGAAATGGTACCGCAAGCCCGCCGCGGGTGGTGACACGCAATTGATCCTCGACGAGGTCGCGATGGCGGCGGGCAAGGATTATTTCCGTCTCGCCGAAGTGTCGGTGAGCCCAAACGGCAAGCTGATGGCCTACTCGTTCGACGATAATGGGTCCGAGCGGTTCGAGGCACGCATCCGGAACCTCGAGACCGGCGCGCTCCTGCCCGATACCATTCCCGGCACGCTCTCGTCGCTCGTCTGGACCTCGGGCAACGACGCGATCCTCTACGGTCTCGCGAACGAGAACTGGCGCACCGACAATGTCCGGCTGCACAAGCTCGGGACACCGGTGAGCGAGGATAAATTGCTCTACAAGGAGCCTGACATCGGTTTCGGGGTCGGGATCGGCAAGACCGCAGCCGACAATTATATCGTGATCGCCACGGGCGATAACGAGACGAGCGAGGTCTATCTGCTTCCTGCCGACAATCCCGAGGCAAAGATGCAGCTGGTGTCGGCGCGCAAGAAGGGCCGCGAGTACAGCGTCGATGAGCGCGAAGGGACGCTCTATATCTACACCAACGACGAACATCCCAATTTCCGCATCGCAACCGCGAGCGTGAAGACGCCGGGCGAATGGAAACCCCTGATCGCCGGATCGGACACGAACTACCTCACCGGCCTGTCGATCTTCCGTGACTATTTCGTGCTCGAATCGCGCGAGAAGGGCGTCGATCAGGTCGATGTCCGCAGCTATGACGCGCCGCAGACCGCGGGCCGGATCCAGTTCCCGGAGGCGACTTATGTAGCGGGCCTCGGCGACAATCCCGAATATCATCAGGACAAGCTGCGGCTCGATTATGAGTCGATGGTCACCCCCGACACGGTGTTCGACTATGATCTCGCAAGCCACAAGCTCGAGACGCTGAAGGTACAGGAGATTCCATCCGGTTATAATCATGAAGACTATGTAACCGAATTGGTGACCATGCCCTCGCGTGACGGCACGCCGGTTCCGGTCTCGCTCGTCTACAAGAAGGGCACGCCGCGCGACGGCAGCGCGCCGATGCACCTCTATGTCTATGGCTCGTACGGCTATCGCGTCCCCCCGGGCTTTTCGACAACGCGTTTGAGCCTCGTCGATCGCGGCATGATCTATGCCATCGCTCATGTCCGCGGCGGCGACGACCTTGGCCGCGCCTGGTATCTCGCGGGCAAGACCGACCGCCGCAAGAACACCTTCAACGATTTCGTCGATGTCGCGAAAGGGCTGATCGCGGCGAAATATACCCGCGCGGGCAAGATTTCGATCGAGGGCCGCTCGGCGGGCGGACAGGTGATGGGCGCGGTCTATAATCAGGCCCCCGAACTCTGGGGCGCGGTGCTGGCGGGCGTTCCCTTCGTCGACGTCATCAACACGATGGTCGACGAGACGTTGCCGCTGACCCCCGGCGAATGGCCCGAATGGGGCAACCCGATCACCGACAAGACGGCGTTCGACTATATGCTGAGCTACAGCCCCTACGACAATGTCACCGCAAAGGCCTATCCGCCGATGCTCGTATCGGCAGGGCTCAACGACCCGCGTGTGACCTATTGGGAACCCGCCAAATGGGTCGCGAGGCTCCGCGCGACGCGGACGAACGATGCGACCTTGTTGCTGCGCACCAACATGGGCGCAGGCCACGCCGGCAAGTCCGGCCGCTGGGGCGCGCTGCGCGAGGATGCCGAGGAATTCGCGTTCGTGCTGACGCAATTGGGCGTGGAGAAATAGCCGCAATTCTCCGCACCGGCGATTGATTGCCGGCGCGCGGGCGCGCCGCCGGTTTTCAGGGGTTGTGCCGACGGCAGAATATATATAAGTACTTATATATGGATTATCGATCGGGCCTCGGAACGCGGTTGCGCCTGCTGGTGGCGGCGCTCGACGACGCCGTCGAACAGACGTATCGCGACGCGGGGCTGAATTTCCGGCCGCGCTTCTACCCCTATTTCCGGCTGCTCATGGCGCGCGAGTCGGCGTCGGTCGGCGAATGCGTCGCCGCGCTCGGTTTCACCCAGCCTGCCGCCACCCAGACGCTGCAGACGATGGTGCGCGAGGGCTTAATCGAACCGGTGCCCGGACGCGACAGGCGCGAACGCCGTTTTGCGCTCACGACTCTGGCGCGCGCCATGATCCCCGATCTCGAAGCGGCATGGGCCGCGACGGCCGGCGCCGCGCGCGCCCTTGATGCGGCGCTCCCGCAGCCTTTGGGCGCGACGGTCGATGCCGCCCTCGAACAACTCGAACGCCAATCGTTTGGCGATCTCATCAGGAAGGAACGCGCGCGATGATACGTGCCCTGCTTTTGCTGGCGCTCGCTTGCCTCGCGCTGCCCGCCGCGGCGCAACCGATCAGCGCCGCCGACCGCGGGCAAATGATCGACGAAATCGCCCACCTGCTCGCGACGCGCTATGTCGATGCCGACAAGGGACAGCGAATGGCTGCCGAACTGCGCAAGGCAAAAGCGCAGTGGAGCGACGTCACCGACGGCCCCGCGCTCGCCAGCGCGCTGACCGGCTGGCTGCGCCAGACTTCGGGCGACGGGCATTTTGCGGTCGATTACAGCGCCAGCCCGATCCCCGCCGACGGCGGTGAGAAGGCCTTTCTCGATGCGGAGATCGAGCGCTATTACGGCACGCACGTCAATCATGGCGTGCAGAAGATCGAACGGCTCGACGGCAATATCATGCTGATCGACCTTCGCGTCTTCCCGCCCCCGGCGCTCGGCGGCGACGTCATCGGCGCGATGATGACCGTCGCCGCACAGGGCGACGCGCTGATCATCGACCTGCGCAAAAATGGGGGCGGCATGGAAACGGTCGATACGATCGTCGCCCAGCTCGTTCCCGAAGGTTCGCCGCTCAGCGGCAGTTTCGATCGCCCGAGCGGCCAGTCGGCAACCCACGTCTCGCCCGCGCCGCCCGCGGGCCGCCGCTTCGGCGACACGAAACCGCTCTATATCCTGACCAGCAAGCGCACCTTCTCCGCCGCGGAGGCGCTGGCCTATGATCTTCAGGCGCTGAAACGTGCGACGATCGTCGGCGAAGTGACCGGCGGCGGCGCCAACCCGTTCGAATATCGGCGTGTGCATGCGCATTTTGCGCTGAGCTTGCCCGAG
>NZ_DASWTD010000326.1:0-17004 GCF_036402335.1 Sphingopyxis sp.
TTGCCGGCTGGCCGGCAATCGCCCTTTCCCTTCTTCGTCAGATCCCGACGACGGCCTGGTCCCGCCGCGCGAGACTGCGCGCGCGGCCGTAGGCGAGATAGACGAGGATGCCGAGGATGTTCCAGCCAAGGAAGCGCACCAGCGTCATGCTGGGCAGGCTGAACAGCAGATAGAGGCAGCCCAGCACCGCAAGCGAGCCGACCAGATAGGGCGCCGGGCAACGGAATACGCGCGGCAGGTCAGGCGCCTTCCTGCGCAGTACCATCAGGCAGACACCGACCGCGATGAAGGCGATCAGCGTTCCCGCATTGGCAAGCTCGGCAATCTCGTCGAGGCGGAAGAAGCCCGCGACGCCCGCGACGAAGATGCCGGTCACGCCGGTGACGAACACCGGCGTGCCGGTGCGCTTCGAAACGCGGCTCAGCGAGCGCGGCAGCAGGCCGTCGCGGCTCATCACGAAGAAAACACGGCTCTGGCCGTACATCATCACGAGGATGACCGACGGCAGCGCGATGAGCGCGGCGAGCGCGACGAGGTGCGAGGCGACCGGGTGGCCGAGCGTGCGCAGTACCAGCGCGAGCGGCTCGGGCGAGTTGCCGAGCGTCGTATAATGCATCGCGCCGATCGCGCTGATCGCGACGAGCATGTAGATGAGCGTGCAGATCGCCATCGACCCGATGATGCCGATCGTCAGGTCGCGCTTGGGATTCTTCGTTTCCTCGGCCGAGGTCGCGACCGCGTCGAAGCCATAGAAGGCGAAGAAGACGATCGCCGCGGCCGCCATCACCCCCTTGGTCGCACCGCCCGCATCGACATGGCTCGCAAAGCCATAGGGCATGAAGGGCTGGAGATTGTCGGCGTTGAAGGCGGGTGCCGCAAAGGCGACAAAGATAGACAGCGCAACGAGCTTGATCACGACGAGGATGATGTTGAGCGTCGCGCTTTCACGCGTTCCCGCCATCAGCATGCCGGCAACTGCGAGCGCGACGATCACCGCGGGAAGATTGACGATGCCGCCCGCGTGCGGGCCGGATAACAGGGCGGGCGGCAGTTGGATGCCCGCGGATTGTATCCAGCCGACCAGATAGCCCGACCAGCCGACCGCGACGGTCGAGCAGGCGAGCGAATATTCGAGGATCAGGCTCCATCCGACAATCCAGGCCAGCGCCTCGCCGAGCACCGAATAAGTATAGGTATAGGCGCTGCCCGACGTCGGGATCATCGTCGCGAGTTCGGCATAGGCGAGCGCCGCGCAGGCGCAGACGGCGCCGGCAATAGCAAAGGCGAGGATCACCGCCGGACCCGCGCGCTCGGCGCCGACGCCGGTCAGCGTATAGATGCCGGTGCCGACGATCGCACCGACCCCGAGCGCCACGAGATGCGGCCAGCTCAGCGTGGCGCGCAGACTATGCCCCGCCTCCTGCTGTGAAACCGCAATGGGCTTTATCGGCCCGAAAAAACCTGCTGCCACCTATTGCTCCTCCCGAATATCGGAGCCGACGGCAGGCCGGCTCCCCTGTTAATCGTCGACGAGCTGCTGTCGCAGATCGTCCAGCGTCTTGCGGATATGCGCATCGACCAGCACTGAAATCTTGTCGGCATCGCGCGCGAGCCATGCTTCGAGCAGCTGGTGATGCTCCTCGTTCGCGCGCTCGTCGCGCCCGAGCGGCTCGAGATGCACGCGCACATAGCGTTCGGAGAGCACCTGCAGTCGTTCGAGAATGCTGACGGTGATCGGCTGGCCGCACGGGCGGAACAACGCCCGGTGAAAGGCGCGGTTGAAGGCGCCGACGCCGTCGCCATGCTCGTCGGTGACGTGATCGAGCGTATCGAGCGTTTCGATCGCATGGGCATGGTCGTCCGCGGTCGCGTGCAACGCAGCGAGCGCGGTGGCATCGGGCTCGAGCTTGATGCGCAGTTCATAGACTTCCTGTGCTTCCGCCGCGCTGAGCGAGCGCACGAAGAAGCCGCGGTTCGCTTGTGATCGGACCAGTCCTTCCTCTTCGAGGCGAGCGAGCGCCTCGCGAAGCGGGATCTTGCTGACGCCGAGTTCGGCGGCGAGCGCGTCCTGCCGGATGGCATGTTCGCTGGATACGACCCCCGAAAGGATACGGTCGCGGACGAGGTCCACCAGCTGGTCGGAAAGGTTTCTGATGATGAGGCTCATGAACGCCTCATAGCACCGAAAATCCATTCCAGAAGGTGTCTGCGTGATCGACCCAGATTGTGTTGAATCCGGTGGCGATCGCCGACCCTTCGATCGAGGGTATGATCGCAGGGGTGGCGCCGAGCATCGTCCGGTCCTCGACGCGCCCGATAAAGCGGCTGCCGATATAGCTTTCGTGGACGAAACGGTCGCCGACCCCGAGCCGTCCCTTGGCGACGAGCTGCGCCATTCGTGCCGAGGTGCCCGTGCCGCACGGGCTGCGATCGATCGCGCGTTCGCCATAAAAGACCGCATTGCGGGCGTCGGCGCCCTCGCCCTTGGGCCGGTCGGTCCACATCACATGGCTGACCCCGCGTATACGCGGATCGACCGGATGCACCGGCTCGCAGACCTTCTGCATCAGCGAGCGGACGGTGCGGCTCAAATCGACGATCCGCGACGCGCCGAGCGCATCGAGGCCGATGTAAGGCCCCTGCGGTTCGACGATAGCGTAATAATTGCCGCCATAGGCGACGTCGACCTTGAGCCGGCCGAAGCCCGGAACGTCGATTTCGACTCCTTCGGCGGCGAGGTACGAGGGCACATTGCGAATCCGCACCCACGCGACCCGGTCGCCTTCGGTGCCATATTCGACATCGATGATGCCGGCCGGAACCTCGACGCGCAGCTTGCCGGGGGTGCGCGGCGTAATCAGCCCGTTCTCCAGCCCGAAGGTGATGAGGCCGATCGTGCCATGGCCGCACATCGGCAGGCAGCCGCTGGTTTCGATGAACAATATGCCGATGTCACTGTCGGGTTGCGTGGGCGGATACAGAAATCCACCCGACATCATGTCGTGCCCGCGCGGCTCGAAACACAGGCTGGTCCGGATCCAGTCGAAACGGCCCAGGAAATCCTCGCGCCGCTCGCCCATCGACCCTCCGCGGACGAGCGGCGCACCACCGGCGACCAGCCGGACCGGATTTCCGGCGGTATGGCCGTCGATACAGAAAAAGGTGTGACGCATGGAAAGACCAGCCTGTCGGTTTATGCCGCGATCTTGCTCGGCTGGGTCGCCGCGCATTTTTCGACCATCGCGATCACGTCCTTGCGGCGCTGGCCGGCGAGCGGCAGGCGCGGCATGCGCACGCGTTCGGATCCGCGCCCCATGATCTCTTCAGCGAGTTTGATCGACTGGACGAGGTCGTGGTCGGCGTCAAGATGGAGCAGCGGCATGAACCAGCGGTAGATCGTCAGCGCCTCGTCATATTTGCCTTCGTCGAAAGCCTCGACAAGGCGGACCGATTCGGTCGGGAAAGCGCTGGTCAGACCCGAGACCCAGCCGCTCGCGCCGAGGAACAGTCCCTCGAGCGCGACGTCGTCGAGGCCGGCCATCACCGTATAGCGATCGCCGAAGCGGTTGAAGACGTCGGTGAAGCGGCGCGGGTCGGGCGCGCTTTCCTTGATCGCGACGATGTTGGGTACATCGCGCAACGCCTCGAGCGTCGCGAAATCGACGTCGACCCGATACGCGGGCGGATTGTTGTAGAGCATGACCGGCAGCGCAGTCGCTTCGGCGACGGCGCGGAAATGCGCCTGCAGCTCTTCGGGTGTCGGCACATAGACCATCGCGGGAAGCAGCATGATCGCGTCGGCGCCAAGCTTTTCGGCATCCTTCGCATATTGGATCGCACGCGCGGTGGTGAATTCGGACACGCCAGCGACGACGGGCACGCGCCCGGCGACGGCTTCGACCGCACCTTGCAGCACATCGCGCTTTTCGTCGGGCTCGAGCGAATTATTCTCGCCGCACGTGCCCAGGATGATCAGCCCGGTCACACCGTCGTCGACGAGCGCGCTCTGTACACGCTGGGTTGCATCGAAATCGACCGACAGATCTTCGGCGAATTGAGTGGTAGCTGCGGGATATACGCCTTCCCACAGTGTCCTTATCACGCTCATTCATTACCTCCGTTGAAGCTTCGGATCGTATACGGTATATGATACAAGATGCCAAATGATTTTCTAGCTCGCCCCTCCGATCCCCGAAAAGCCGTCGTCATCGGCGGCGGCGTGGTCGGCCTTGCCACCGCTATCGCGCTGCAAAAGCGCGATATTTCAGTCACATTGATCGATTCGCCGCCGCCGTCCCCTGCCGCGTCATGGGGCAATGCCGGCCATATCGCTGTCGAACAGGTCGAACCGCTCGCATCGCGCGCGACGGTCCGGTCGATGCCGCGTCGCCTGTTCTGGCGCGGCGGCGCGCTGTCGCTGCCGCTGCGCGATATCGGCGCATGGCTGCCCTTCTCGCTGCGGCTGGTCGCCGCAACCAGCCCCGCGCGCTTTGCCGCGGGCCGGGCGGCGCTCGGCGACGCGCTCGGCGACGCGATGGCGGCGTGGCGCCGGCTGCTGGGCCGAATCGGAGCGAGCGACCTGCTCGCCGAGGATGGCCATTTCATCGTCTGGGAAAGCCCCGCGAGCGCCGAAGCCGGCCGCGCGCATTGGGCGGCGACCGACATCGGGCAGGCAGCGATGCGCGATGCGTCGCCGGGCGAACTGGGCCGGCTTGCCGCGTTGACATCGGCTCCGGTCGCCGGCGCGGTGCATATCGCCGGGTCGGGCCAGATCGCCGACCTCGACGCGCTGGGCGATGCGCTGCGCGCCGGGTTCGACGCGGCCGGCGGCGTGCGAATCGCTGCCAGAATCGATCGGCTGGCCATCGAGAACGGCCGTGCCGTCGCCATCGCCGACGACGGGACGCACCACGCCGCCGATGCGATGGTGATCGCGGGCGGTGCTGCGTCGGGGGCGCTGATGGCGTCGATCGGCCAGCGCGTGCCGATCATCGCCGAGCGCGGCTATCATATCCAGTCGGCCGCGACCGACTGGCCGATGGGCATGCCGCCGGTGGTGTTCGAGGACCGGTCGATGATCGTCACCCGCTTCCGCTCGGGTCTTCGCGCCGCGAGCTTCGTCGAATTCGGCCGCCGCGCGAGCCCCGCCGACCCGCGCAAATGGGCACGGTTGCGCAGCCATGTTGCGGCGCTCGGCCTGTCGTTCGGCCTGCCCGGCGCCGAATGGATGGGGGCGCGGCCGACCTTGCCCGATTATCTCCCCGCCATCGGACGGAGCGACCGCGCGGCGAACCTCTTCTATGCGTTCGGGCACCAGCATCTCGGCCTCACCCTCGCCGCGACGACGGGCGATGCCGTTGCCGCGCTCGTCACCGGCGATGCGACGCCTTTCGACCTTTCCCCCTTCGACCTCAAACGTTTTGGAGCCTGACATGAGCAACGGAATCGGCGGATCGACCGCCGCACAGGAACTCGCCGCGATCACCCCCTGGACCGACCGCGCCGCACCGATCACCGCCCGCGAACGCGAGGCGCGAATCGAAAAGGCGCGACGACTGATGCGCGAAGGCGGCGCCGATGCGCTGCTGGTCGGGGCGGGCGCGAGCTTGCGCTATTTCGCCGGCATCCCGTGGGGGGCGACCGAAAGGCTCGTCGCGATGCTGCTGCCCGCAACGGGCAAGCCGATCGTGATCGCGCCGGCCTTTGAACTCGGCACGCTCGAGGCCGACCTCAAGGTCGAGCTCGATCTGCGATTGTGGGAGGAGGACGAAAGTCCGTCCGAGTTGGTCGTCGCCGCGTTGCGCGAGATCGGGGCGACAACGCTCGCGATGGATCCCGCGATGGCATTCCTGTTCGTCGACCGCATCCGCCGCGCCGGGCCGTCGCTCGACATCGTCGATGGCAGCCCGATCGTCGACGGTTGCCGGATGCACAAATCGGCCGCCGAACTCGCGCTGCTCCAGCAGGCAAAGTCGATGACGCTCGAAGTGCATCGCCGCGCCGCGCGCATCCTTGCCCCCGGAATCCGCGCGAGCGAGGTTACGCGGTTCCTGGAGGAAGCGCACCGCGCGATCGGCGCGCCCGGCGGCAACAGCTTCTGCATCGTCCAGTTCGGCCGCGCCACCGCCTTCCCGCACGGGCTGCCCGGCGACGCGCAGCTGCAGGAAGGCGACGTCGTGCTGATCGACGTCGGCTGCCTCATCGAAGGCTATAATTCCGACATCACGCGCACCTATGTCTATGGCGAGGCGGACGCCGACCAGCGCCATATCTGGGCGCTCGAAAAAGAAGCGCAGGCCGCTGCGTTCGACGCCGCGCTGCCCGGCGCGCCGTGCGAGGCGGTCGATGCGGCGGCGCGCGCGGTGCTCGAAAAGGCGGGGCTCGGTCCCGACTATCGCCTGCCCGGGCTGCCGCACCGTACCGGTCACGGCATCGGCCTGTCGATCCACGAGCCCGCCTATCTGGTGCGCGGCGACACCACCCCGCTCGCGCCCGGCATGTGCTTTTCGAACGAGCCGATGATCGTCATCCCCGACCGCTTCGGCGTCCGGCTCGAGGATCATTTCTACATGACCGAAAGCGGCGCCAGATGGTTCACCGAACCCTCGCCCGCGATCGACCGGCCGTTCGGCTGAGCTAGCCCAGCAGCGCCCGCACATCCTCGTAGAGCTTGCGCGGCACCTGCACGCCGCCCGCAAGGCTGCGCGCGCGCGCTTCGAAGCGCCGCTGCGACGGCAGGCGGGCGCCTTGTCCCGTGATCGCGTCGAACACCGCCTCGGCACGCTCGATATGATCCACCGTCGCGGCCCCGAGAAACCCGGCGGGATCGATCGCGAGGATGAATTCGCCGCCGATCGGCGACGAGCCGGCACCGGCGTCGAGCGCGATCGATTCGGCACTGGTGAGATCACCGATCAGCGGCCCCGCGATCAGTTCGACCATCGTCGCCAACGCCGAGCCCTTGTGACCGCCGAAGGTCAGCATCGCGCCATCGAGCGCCGCCTTCGCATCGGTCGTGGACTGTCCCTGGGCATCGATGCCCCAGCCTTCGGGAATCGGCTTGCCCGCGCGGCGGTGGAGTTCGATCTCGCCGCGCGCGACCGCGCTCGTCGCGAAATCGAAAACATAGGGATAATCGCCCGGGCGCGGCCAGCCGAAGGCGATCGGGTTGGTGCCGAAGAGCGGCTTGATCCCGCCCGCGGGCGCGACCCACGCATGGCTGGGGGTGCAGGCGAATGCGACCAGTCCCGCCGCGGCGACGGCCTCGACCTCGGGCCAGAGCGCCGCGAAATGCACACAATTGTTGATCCCGAGTGCGGCGATCCCGTTCTGCCGTGCCTTTTCGACCAACAGCGGCAGACCTGTCCCGAACGCGGTCTGCGCAAACCCGCCGCCCGCGTCGACCCGGACCAGCGCGGGCGCGACGTCGTGCGCCACCGGGACGGCGTCCTTGACTACCTTGCCGGTCCGCAGCGTATTCACGCAAACCAGCAGGCGATAGATTCCGTGGCTCGCACATTCATCGCGTTCGCCGGCAACGATCGTCTCGGTGACCGCCTCGACATGCTGCGGCGCGAGGCCATGGTGCGTGAGGATGTCGCGCGACAGCGCCGCCACTGCATCCAGCGAAAGTCGTACGGTCTCGTCGCTCATCACTCTTCTTTCATCAAATGTTCCCGAGGCGATTATCGCCGCTTGCATAATTCGTATACTATATAATATGCTATTGCCAAGGCGAGCGAAAGACTCAGGGGAGCATGATGCAACGATGGCACGTCGATCGCCGAACCCTGCTCGCGGGCGTCGCATCGATGGCGTTCGTCCCCGTTTTTGGCCACGCAGCACCGGCTGCACCGACGGCTTTCGGCCCCGCGAAACCGCTGCCGCTGTCGGCGGTCCGTCTGCTCGAATCGCCGTGGCTCGACGCCGTCGATGCCAATCGCCGCTATCTGCACGCGCTCGAACCCGACCGCCTGCTCCATAATTTCCGGACCAGCGCCGGGCTCGCCCCCAAGGGCGCGGTCTATGGCGGCTGGGAAAGCGATACGATCGCGGGGCACAGCCTCGGCCATTATCTGACCGCGCTGTCGCTGATGTATGCGCAGACGGGCGATGCCGAGTGCAAACGCCGCGCCGGCTATATCGTCGACGAACTCGCTGCAGCGCAGGCGGCGCATGGCGACGGCTATGTCGCGGGCTTCACGCGCAAGCGCGGCGATGTCGTCGAGGATGGAAAGCTGCTGTTCGCCGAACTGAAGCGCGGCGACATCCGCTCGATGGGGTTCGACCTCAACGGTTGCTGGGTGCCCTTCTACAACTGGCATAAATTGTTCGCCGGTCTGTTCGATGCACAGGCACTTTGCGGCGATACGAAGGCGCTGCCCGTCGCGGTCGGGCTCGGCGCCTATATCGACGATGTGTTCGCCGCGCTGGGCGACGATCAGGTCCAGCAGGTGCTCGATTGCGAGCATGGCGGGATCAACGAAAGCTTCGCCGAGCTGCATGCGCGCACGAAAGACCCCCGCTGGCTCCGCCTGGCCGAGCGTCTGCGCCACCGCAAGGTGCTCGACCCACTGAGCGAGGGCAAGGATTCGCTGCCTTGGATCCACGCCAATACCCAGATCCCCAAGATCATCGGGCTCGCGCGACTGCACGAGTTGACCGGCAAGCCCGGCGACGCCCGCGCAGCGCGCTTCTTCTGGGAAACGGTGATCCGCGATTATTCCTATGTCATCGGGGGCAATGCCGACCGCGAATATTTCCCGGCGCCGCGGACGATCTCGAAACATATCACCGAGCAGACGTGCGAGAGCTGCAACAGCTATAATATGCTCAAGCTCACCCGCCACCTGTACGGCTGGCGGCCCGAGGCGCGCTTGTTCGATTATTATGAGCGCGCGCACACCAACCATATCCTTGCACATCAGGACCCGGCGACGGGCATGTTCGCCTATATGGTGCCGCTGATGTCGGGGTCGGCGCGCAAGTTTTCGAAGCCGTTCGACGATTTCTGGTGCTGCGTCGGGTCGGGGATGGAGAGCCACGCCAAACATGGCGATTCGGTGTGGTGGCAGAGCGGCGACACGCTGTTGGTGAACCTCTACATCGCCTCGACCGCGAACTGGGCCGATCAGGGTGCGGCGTTCCGGATGGAGACCGCCTATCCGTTCGGCGAAGAGGTCGCGATCACCGTCGAGACGCTCGACCGCCCGCGCGACTTCGCGGTCGCGCTGCGCATCCCCGGCTGGTGCGAAGGCGCGGTGCTGACGGTCAACGGCAAGCCTGTGCCCGCTGGGACCCCGGGCAATTATGCCGTGATCCGCCGCCGTTGGGCCAAGGGCGACCGGATCGCGCTGACGCTGCCGATGCGGCTGCGCACCGAAGCCGCCAACGACGATCCTTCGACGGTCGCCTTGCTACATGGCCCGGTCGTACTCGCCGCCGACCTTGGCCCGGCTGACGAGCCGTTCGAGGGGCCCGCCCCCGCGCTGGTCGCGGCCGACCTGCTCGCGGGCTTCGCGCCCGTCGATGCTGCCGCCGGGCGATTCCGCACCACCGGCATCGCTCGCCCCGCCGACCTCGGCTTCGCGCCCTTCTTCCAGCAGCGCGACCGGCGGACCGCGGTCTATTTCAAGAGCTTCGACGATGCCGGATGGGCGCGCGAGCAGGTGGCTTTCGCTGCCGAACATGCGCGGCAGCAAGACCTCGCGCGGCGCTCGGTCGACGTCATGAACCTCGGCGAGATGCAGCCCGAGCGCGACCATGGGCTCACCGCCAAGAACAGCTATGCCGTCACCTATCGCGGCCGCCACGGGCGCGACGCGCGGACCTTCGGCTTCTTCGAATATAAGGCGAAGGTCCGCCCCGGCCCGCTGGTGCTGCAGGCGACCTATTGGGGCGAAGAGCGGAACAAGCTGTTCGACATATTGATCGACGGGACGAAGATCGCGACGCAGGCGCTCGACGGCGCGCATCCCGGCGACTTTTTCACGATCGACTATCCAGTCCCTGCCGAGCTGACCCGCGGCAAGGACAGCGTCGTCGTCCGCTTCCAGCCGGCCAACGACACGACACGCTGCGGTCCCGTTTTCGGGGTCCGCATCTTCACACCCGCTTCAACCGAAGGGACGGTTTGACGCACGCCTAATCCGACAATGAGACAGGGGTCGCAAAATGGACAGACGCTATCGATTGCTGATCACGCTTGGGCTGGTGATATTTACGGCACCGACGTTTGCGCAGGAGCAGGGTGCCAAGCCCGCGGTCCACGCCAAATCGGCGATGGCATCCTCGTCGAACCCCACCGTGACCAAGGCGATGGTCGAGGTTATGAAGAAAGGCGGCACCGCGCTCGACGCCGTGCTGACCGCGGTGCCGATGCAGGCGGTGATCGAACCGCAGATGACGACGCTCGCGGGCGGCGTGTCGATCCTCTATTACGACGCGAAGACCAAGGAATATCATTATCTCGACGCCGAACTCGACCATACGAAGGATGCGCAGGTCGGCGGCGGCTGGGCGCAATATACCGGCGGGGGCGGCGAACGGCTGCCCGACACGTCGGGCAAGCGCATCGGCATCCCGGGCACCGTTGCGGGGCTGAAGGCGGCGGCCGATCGCTTCGGCACGCTGAAATGGGCCGATTATTTCCAGCCTGCCATCAAGCTCGCCGACGATGGCTATCCGATGTACAGTTTCCTCTACGGCGAACTCGCCGAGGCGGCGCTGACGCGGCTTTCGGCCTATCCGTCGGGCCGCGAGGAATATCTGCCCGACGGCTATGTCCCGCCGGTCGGCACGATCGTGAAGCATCCGCGACTGGCAGAGGCGATGCAGCGCATTTCGGCCGAGGGGCCCGCCTATATCTACACCGGCGAATGGGCGCAGCGCTTCGTCGCGGCAGTGCGCGCCACCGGCGGCGGGCTGACCGCCGAGGAACTCGCGGGATACAAGGCACGCTGGGAAACGCCGTTGCGCTCGACCTATAATGGTTACGAGATCATCGGCGCGCCGCCGCCGTCGACCGCGGGCACGCTGATCTCGATGGTGCTCAACGTCGCCGAAAATTACGACCTGAAAGCCCGCCCGCATTATTCGCAGTCCGCCGAAAGCCTCGAACTGATCCGCCGCGCCTTCGGTTACGCCGAGACCGCGACCGACGAATTCGTTCGCGATCCGCTGAGCTATGACGTGCCGACCGGGATGCTGCTGTCGAAGGAGAATGCGAAGCGCTTCGCCGCGCAGGTGACCGCGAGCCTGCCCAAGCCCGCGGTAGCGCCGCAAGCCGCGACGATGCCGGGAAGCGCGCTCGAACTCGCCGCATCCTTCGACACCCACGACCGCCATTCGACCGACACCAACCATCTCGTCGCGGTCGATGCACAGGGCAATATGGCCTCGGTCACCCACTCGGTTTACGGCAGCACCTTCGCGACCGGCATGGTCGTCGACGGGATCGCGATGAACAGCGGCAATAATTTCCCCGGCAATACCGCGGGGCCCGGCCGCCGCGTGATCTCGCCCTTCCCGCCGACGATGGTCGCGAAGGACGGCAAGCCGTGGATGACGATCGGATCGCCCGGCCTGTCGTCGCGTGCGGTGACGATCACGCTGATCAACCTGCTCGGATATGGCATGCCGCTCGAACAGGCAGTCGACGCGCCGCGTTTCCAGGGTTCGCAGGCCGGGGTGCCGATGGTGGTCGAGAGCCGCGTGACGCAGGCCGTCCGCGACGAACTCAAGACGCGCTACGGCGTCAACGTCCGCCCGACCGCCCCCTATAATTGGCACTTCGGATCGATCCAGGCGATCCAGCGCAACCCCGACGGCAGCCTGACCGGCGTCGCCGACCCCCGCCGCGCCGGCCTCGCGGCCGGTTACTGATCAACAGGAGAGACATGATGCGATATTTCGCTGCCGCGGCGCTGGCCGTCACAGCCCTTGCCACCGCTACACCCGTTTTTGCGCAGGCCACGGCCCAGGCGGCGCCCACCTCGGCCGACGCGCGACTGAAGGCGCTGTACGACGCCGAGTGGCAATGGCGCACGCAAGAACTCGCGCTCGATCCCGACGGCGACCGCGAAGGCGCCGACCGCTTCCCGCGCGTCGATGCCGCGAGCCAGGCGCGCCGCGCCGCCTATTGGAACAATGCGCTCACCGAACTGAACAAGATCCCGTTCGACCAGCTGTCGCCCGAAGAGCGGATCAATGCCGAGGTGTTCAAGACCGCGCTCGAAGAGTTCGGGGTCGAACAGAAATATCGCGAATATGAGGATCCCTTCTTTTTCTGGACATGGATCGCGCCGCGCGGCGGGCTCTCGAACGCCAATGCCTATCGCAATTATATCAAGCGGCTCGGCGACATGCCGCGCTATATCGACGAGCAGATCGTCAACATGCGCGCCGGCCTCAAGCGCGGCTTCACCAAGCCGCAGGTCTCGCTCGCCGGGCGCGACGCGCCGATCGCGCCGCTGGCGTCGGCCGATGTCGACAAGAATCCGCTGTTCGCCAGCTTCGCTGCGATGCCGGGCAATATCCCCGAAAGCGAGCGCGCCGCGTTGGTCGCCGAAGGACGCGCCGCGGTATCGGCCGCCGCGCCCGCGTTCGCGAAGCTGCGCGCCTTCGTCCGCGACGAATATATCCCCAAGGCGCGCACCGCGATCGCGGGCGAGGCGCTGCCCGACGGCAAGGCCTATTATGCCGCCAAGATCCGCCAGTACACGACGCTCGATCTGACCCCCGAGCAGATCCACGAAATCGGGATCAAGGAGGTCGCGCGGATCGACGCCGACATGCAGGCGACGATGAAGGCGGCGGGCTGGAAGGGCGATTTCGCCGGCTTCCTCCACTTCCTCAAGACCGACCCGCAATTCACCGCGAAGTCGCCGTACGAACTGATGGCCAAATCGGCCTATGTCGCGAACAAGATCAACGGCCAGCTCAAATTCCTCGTCGGCCATTTGCCGCGCTACCGCTTCACGATCCGGCAGACCCCCGACAATATCGCGCCCTTCGCCACGGGCGGCAACGGCGGGCTCGAGAGCTGCCTGATGAATACGTACAATCTTCCGGCGCGGCCGCTCTATACGATCCCGCCGCTGACCGCGCACGAATGCGCGCCAGGGCACAGCTTCCAGGCTGCGCTCGCGCTCGAGGCACCCGACCGGCCGCAGATCCGGCGCACGACCTATTTCTCGGGCTATGGCGAAGGCTGGGGGCTCTATACCGAATGGCTCGGCATCCAGATGGGCATTTACGAAACGCCCTATGACGAGTTCGGGCGCGAGACCTATGAAATGTGGCGCGCGGCGCGGCTCGTCGTCGATACCGGGCTGCACCACAAGGGCTGGACACGCCAGCAGGCGCTCAATTTCATGAAGGCGCACACCGCGCTGTCGGATCATGAGATCACGATCGAGGTCGACCGTTATATCAACGACCCCGGCCAGGCGCTCGCCTACAAGCTCGGCGAGATGCTGATCCGCCGCAAGCGCGCCGAGGCCGAGGCAAAGCTCGGCGCGAACTTCGACCAGCGCTGGTTCCACGATACCTTGCTCGGGCTCGGGTCGGTGCCGCTGCCGACGCTCGAACGCGTGCTCGACGAATGGGTCGCCGGGGGCGGAAAGAACCCGAACCCCGAACCCGCCGCCTGATTTTTTCGATGAGGAGACTCAAGTTGCTCACCCGCACGATCCTGCTTTCGACCTTCGCTCTCCTGCCGCTTGCGCCCGCTGCGGCAGAAGCACCCGCCGCGGCCGCCCCCTTGGCCGCGGCGGCCACGCCCGACAGCGCCGCCAACACCGCGGATAGCCGGCTGAAGGCACTTTACGAAGAAGAATGGGCATGGCGGCAGAAGGAGTTCGCACGCCGCGTCGGCGACCCGCCCTTCACCGCATCGGCCGATCACCTGCCGCGCGTCGACGCCGCGACGCAGGCGGCGCGGCAGGCCTATTGGCAAAAGACGCTGGCGGCGCTCGATGCGATTCCGGTCGATCAATTGTCGGAGAATGAAAAGATCAACGCCGCGGTGTTCCGCACCAGCCTCGAGGCCTTCGTCGCCGAGGGAAAATACCGGACGTGGGAAATGCCGTTCAACGCCGACAGCCAGTTCTGGTCGGGACTGAGCGCGCGCGACGCTTGGCCGTCGGTCGAGGAATATCAGCGCTATATCGGCCGCATGCGTGACATTCCGCGCTATTTCGACGAGCAGACCGTCAATATGCGCGCCGGGCTCAAACGCGGCTTCAGCGTTCCCCGCGCCTCGCTCGAAGGGCGCGACGCGACGATCGCCGCCTATGTCGACGCCGACCCGGCAAAGAACCCCTTCTACGGTGCCTTCACCAAGATGCCCTCGACGATCCCCGCGGCGGATCAGGAGCGGTTGCGGGCCGAAGCCCGGCAGGTGATTTCGGCGACGGTCGCGCCCGCCTACGCCAAGCTGCTGACCTTCTTCAAAGACGAATATCTACCGAAGGCGCGCACGACGCTGGCGGCCGAGGCGATGCCCGACGGCAAGGCCTTTTATCAGGCGCAGATCCGCGAATATACGACCACCGCGCTGACCGCCGAGCAGATTCACGAAATCGGCCTCAAGGAAGTTGCGCGGATCACCGCCGAGATGGAGCAGGTGAAGGACAAGGCGGGCTTCAAGGGCGACCTTGCCGCCTTCATCCACTTCCTGCGTACCGACCCGCAATTCTATGCGAAGACGCCCGAGGAGCTGCTCGCCTTCTCGGCGCTCGTCGCCAAGCGCGCCGACGGCCAGCTCAAATATACGATCGGCTTCCTGCCGCGCTACCGCTTCACCATCCTGCCGGTCCCCGATGCGATCGCCCCGACCTATACGTCGGGACGCGGCGGGCTCGATGCCTGCCTGATGAACACTTACGACCTGCCGTCGCGCCCGCTGTACCAGATCCCGGCGCTGACGCTGCACGAATGCGTGCCCGGGCACAGCTTCCAGGCCGCGGTCGCGCTCGAGACGACGAAATGGCCGGCGTTCCGCCGCCAGACCTATTTCTCGGGCTATGGCGAGGGCTGGGGGCTCTACACCGAATGGCTCGGCACCAAGATGGGCATCTATCGCACGCCCTACGAGGATTTCGGCCGCCTCTCGTTCGAGATGTGGCGCGCCTCGCGGCTCGTCGTCGACACCGGCGTCCATCATTATGGCTGGAGCCGCGAGAAGGCGATCGACTATCTGGCGAGCCACACCGCGCTCGCGCAGCATGACGTGGAGACCGAGATCGACCGCTATATCAGCTGGCCGGGGCAGGCGCTCGCGTACAAGCTCGGCGAGATCACGATCCGGCGGCTGCGCACCGAGGCCGAGGCGAAGCTCGGGCCGAAGTTCGACCAGCGCAAGTTCCACGACACCTTCCTTGCCCTAGGGTCGGTGCCGCTTCCGGTGCTCGAACAGCAGCTCGAAAAATTCATCGCAAACGGCGGCGAGGGCCCGACCGCCGTCGCCCCCTGATTCCTTCCCCAGACAGATAATCCCCAGGAGAGAATATGCGTATCAACCGTACCCCGATCGTCGTCGCGCTCGCCGCGGCGCTCGCCCTTCCCGCCGCCGCGCAGGACAAGAAGGCCGAAACCGGCAAGAGCGAAAGCGCCAAGGCCGACGTGAACGAACCCGAAGAGGATATCGCGCGCGCCAGCGCCGAAGAGGATGCGCAGCCCAAGCGCGGCAGCGTGACGGTCGCGGGGCGCACGATCGCCTATACCGCGACCCCCGGCACGCTCACCATCCGCAACGACGACGGCGAAGCGGTCGCGAGCATGTTCTACGTCGCCTATGTCGCCGACCGGCCGAAGGGCGCCGCGCCGCGCCCGGTGACCTTCACCTTCAACGGCGGGCCCGGATCGTCGAGCATGTGGCTGCACATGGGGTCGATCGGCCCGGTGCTCGTCGAAACCCCGACCGCGGGGAGCACCGCGCCGGCGCCGTACCGCATCCGGAACAATCCCGAGACGATGCTCGACAAGACCGACATCGTTTTCCTCGATGCGATCGGCACCGGGCTGTCGCGCCCGATCGGCAAGTCGAAGGGTCCCGAATTCTGGGGCGTCGATCAGGATATCGACGCTTTCGCGCGCGGCATCATGCGCTACCTCACGATCAACGACCGCTGGGACAGCCCCAAATTCCTGTTCGGCGAAAGCTATGGCACGCTGCGCGGCGCGGGCCTCGTCTATGCGCTCCAGCAGCGCGGGGTGCAGATGAACGGCGTCGTGCTGTTGTCGTCGATCCTGAACTATGGCGTACGCCAGCCGGGGTATGACCAGATCTACCTCACTTATCTGCCGACCTATGCCGCGACCGCCTGGTACCATAACCGGCTGCCCAACAAGCCCGCGGCGCTCGAACCCTTTCTGACCGAAGTGCGGCAATGGACGACGGGTCCTTACGCCGCGGCGCTCGCCAAGGGATCCGATCTCGGCGACGAGGAACGCAATGCCGTCGCGCAGCAGATGAGCGCCTATACCGGGCTGTCGGTCAAATATATCCTCGACGCCGACCTGCGCGTCGAGCTGTCGCGGTTCCGCAAGGAGTTGATGCGCGACAGCAAGCGCACCGTCGGCCGGCTCGATTCGCGCTTCGTCGGCATCGACGTCGACGCGGCAGGCGAAGGTCCCGAATATGACACGACCGACGCGGCGATCAGCGGGCCGTATGTTGGCGCGCTCAACAAATATCTGTTCGGCACGCTCGGCTACAAGACAAAGCTCGCCTATCGCCCCAACTATTATGTCAAGATCGGCGGCGGCAACTGGGACCAGAAGCACCGCGCACCGGGCGGGCGACAGGGCGGCGCGCAGATGGCGCTCGCCAACACCGCGCTCGACCTGTCGGCCGCGATGCGCCAGAATCCGTATCTGAAAGTGCTGTCACTCAACGGCTATTACGACATGGCGACGCCTTTCTTCGGCGCCGAATATGATTTGAAGCATATGCAGATCGACCCGTCGCTGCGTCAGAACCTGACCTATCATTATTATGAA
>NZ_DASWTD010000327.1:0-2026 GCF_036402335.1 Sphingopyxis sp.
TTGCCGTCGAACGACACGCCGATGCCGGCCGACCTCGCCCGCGTGGCGGCTTCGAGCGCGGCTTCGGCGCTTTTCGGACCAAGCGCCGGCGTAACGCCCGACAGATGCAGCCAGCCCGCGCCGTCCAGCAAATGATCCCAATCCCAGTCGCGCGGCGCCGCCTCGGCAAAAGCCGAACCGGCGCGGTCATAGACGACCTCTGCCGGCCGCATCGGGCCGCCCGGAAGATAATAATAGAGCCCCATCCGGCCCGCCGGACGCAGCACCGTTGCGACATCGACACCAAAGCGGCGGAGCTCGCCGAGGACGCCGTCGCCGATCGGCCCTTCCGGGACCGCGCTGATCATCGCCGTGTGGCGGCCGAGCGCGGCGAGCGCTACCGCGACATTCGCCTCTGCGCCGCCGACATGCGCGTCGAAACGCGCCGATTGCAGCGGCTGCTCGCCGTGCGGCACCGAGACGCGCATGACGACTTCGCCGAAACAGGCGATAATCCGGGGGCCACCGGTCATGCCCGGAATCCGGTTTCCGCGACGGCGATGCAGGCGATATCCGCCGCGGAACCGAAACGCGCGGTCGCCGTCTGGCCGACCTCGATCGGATGAACGCCGGTGATCGCACCGGCCGATATCCATTGCCCGGGCTGCAGCTCGATCACGCCGCGTCGATGGAGATCAACCAGAAAATCGAGCGACCCCCATGGACCGTCGAGTATGTCGATCGCGCGTCCGGTACCAACCGGCGCCCCGCCGATTTCTGTTTCGACCGTCAGCGCCGCGAAATCGTCAATTCGCAGTTCCGGGCCGAGCAGCAAGCCATTATTGATGCCGATGTCGGCGACGATACCATAGGGGGCATGGTCGTGAACATCGGGCGCGGGCGAACTCGCGACTTCGAAGCCCGCGCGGATTTCGTCGATCCATTGCGCGCCATCGTCGCGGCCCGTCACGCGCCGGTCGGGCACCGCGCGAAGGCGCAGCATCACTTCCGCCTCGATCGCGCCCGCACCATCGGCGAAGACCGACGCTTCGCCGGGCGTGCTACCGTCCAGTTCTGCCACCCGCAACACCGGCCCCGCCACGCGCTCGGCACCGAGGGTTTCGATGAGCGCAGGCGGGATACGCCCGACCTTCCAGCCGAGAACCGGCGCGCCGAGCGCGGCGGTCAGGCGTTGTTGCACCGCATAGGCCTCGGCAAGTGTCGCGGGGATGGCGGCCGGGAAAGCCGTCAGCGCCCGGCCCGAAAGGCGCGCTTCCAGTAACGCCGCGACCGGATCCGGCGCGACCGGGGAGAGCGGCCGGGAGGACATCAGGCGAGCTTCGCGCTCAGCAGATAGCGTTCGCGACTTTCGGCGGACTGGCGGCGCAGTTCGATGATCGCGCGTTCCTCGGTCTCGTCCAGCATCGACTCGATCAGCCGGTTGAAATGGCGCCGCATCGCGAGCCGCGCGCCGGTCGCATCGCGATTGCGCAGTGCCGCGACGACGTCGGCATGCTCGGCCTGGCGCGCGCGGCCATCCTTGCGGCACACGAGCGAATGGCTGCTCCGCACCTCGGGTAGCTCCATCCGCATCCGCCACAGGCTCTCGATCACATGGATGATCGCCTTGTTGCTCGACGCCGCAGCGATCGTCATGTGGAACTCGCGATCGATCGCGCTGATCTCTTCCTCGCTCTTGCTGTCGTCCGCCATCGCCTCGAGCAATTCGTCGAGCCTGGCCAGAGTTTCGGCCGAAATCGTCGGCGCGGCGAGCGCCGCAGCTTCGGCCTCGAACAGTGAACGCGCCTCGGTCAGTTCGAACGCGCTGACCTTGGGCAGGATCGCATTGTCGCCGGGCAGGATTGCCTCGACATAGGCGCCCGCTCCGGTGCGGATGTGGATCCATCCTGTCGCCTGCAACGCGATCTCGGCTTCGCGGATGGTCACGCGGCTCACCTCGAAGCGCTCGGACAGCTCCCGCTCGCCGGGCAGCCGGGTTCCCGGCGGAAAAGTTCCATCGAGAATCAGGCGCCGGATCGTATCGGCG
>NZ_DASWTD010000328.1:0-4084 GCF_036402335.1 Sphingopyxis sp.
GAACCTATGACCCTCACCCCGCAATGGCTGGACGAACTCCGCTCGCGCATCACGCTGTCGACCCTCATCGGCCGCACGGTGAAGGTCATACGCGCGGGCCGCGAGTATAAGGCCTGCTGCCCCTTCCATAACGAGAAGACGCCCAGCTTCACGATCAACGACGAAAAGGGCTTCTACCACTGTTTCGGCTGCAGCGCCCACGGCGATGCGATCCGCTGGATGACCGACCAGCGCGGGCTGTCGTTCATGGACGCGGTGAAGGAGCTCGCCGCCGAGGCCGGGATGGAGGTCCCCGCCGCCGATCCGCGTGCCGCGAAAAAGGCCGAGGAGCAGGCGAGCCTGCGCGATGTCGTGCAGGGCGCCGCCGACTGGTTCGCGCAGCAACTCGGCAGCAGCAACGGCGCCCCGGCGCGCGAATATCTCGCCAAGCGCGGGATTTCGGAGGCGACGCGCAAGGCGTTCGGTTTCGGCCTCGCGCCGGAGAGCCGCAGTGCATTGAAGGAAGCGCTCAAGAAATTCCCGACCGCGATGCTGGTCGAATCGGGGATGCTGATCGCGGTCGATGACAAGGAACCCTACGACCGGTTCCGCGGCCGGCTGATGATCCCGATCCGCGACGCGCGCGGGCGCGTGATCGCGTTCGGCGGCCGCATCCTCGGCGACGGCGAGCCCAAATATCTGAACTCGCCCGACACGCCTTTGTTCGACAAGGGCCGCGTCCTCTATAATCTCGACAAGGCGTCGCCGGCGTCGCGGCAGACGAACCGGATCATCGTCGTCGAGGGCTATATGGACGTCATCGCGCTCGCCGAGGCGGGGATCGCCGATGCCGTCGCGCCGCTCGGCACCGCGCTGACCGAGGCGCAGCTTGGGCTCATCTGGCGGATGGTGCCGGTGCCCGTGCTCTGCTTCGACGGCGATGCGGCGGGACAGAAGGCCGCGATGCGCGCCGCGATGCGCGCGCTGCCCCTCCTCCGCCCCGGCTTCAGCCTTGCCTTTGCGACGCTGCCCGCGGGGCAGGACCCCGACGATATCGTCCGCGCGCGCGGCGCCGAGGGCTTCAACGCCATCCTCGATGAGACACAGCCGCTCGTCGAACGCCTGTGGGCGCACGAGGTGGCAGCGGGACCGCTCGCCACCCCCGAGGAACGCGCCGCGCTCAAGACGCGCCTGCTCGCCCACGCCGACGCGATCGAGGACGCCGATGTCCGCCACCATTATCGCGAGGCCTTCCGCGAACGGCTCGATGCCTTGTTTGCGCGCAAGCAGCCCGAGCGCGCCCAGCGCCAGCCATGGACGCCGAATCCGCCGCGGGGAAACGGCAATCGCCGCTTCGGCCCCGACCCGCGCTTGCAACCTCCGGCCGACGAGACGCGTTCCATCGGGCAGGCCGGGATTTCAGCGCCTTATGTCGCGGCGTTGATCGGCGGGTTGCTGCGCTATCCCGAGGCGCTGCGGCGCAACGAGGAGGCGTTGACGCGGCTGCCGGTGAGCGATTCCGGCGACGCCGAACTGCTCGGCGTAATGCTTGACAGCGCAGGTGCGCAGGAAGGGCTTGATTGCGAGGGGTTGCTTGCCATATTGGAGCCGATGAAAGTGTATAATAGGGCGACGACATTGCTCAGAGCCGACGGAATGCACTTCTCGTTCAATCGCAGGCTGGAAAGCAATGACGAGGCCGCAGCGGCGCGGGAAACGGCGCTTCGCGACCTTGACGAATATATCGGCGTGCTGGTGACCCAGCCCGAAATCCGCGACCGGCTGGCACAGGCCACTGCGGATTTCCAGCGCTCGATGGATGACGAAGGCCTGGCACGTCAACAACGGTTGCGTGCGATGGACGAGGATCTGACCCGCCGACTGGCCGCGCTGTCCGAAAGCAGCAGCCAGTAACGACCAAGTTAATGCCCTTTTAGGCAGGAAGAATAAATGGCCACCAAGAACACCGCCGCCGATACCGATACCGACGCCCCGCTGATCGACCTCAACGAGGCCGACGTCAAAAAGCTGATCGCGCGTGGCAAGAAGCGCGGTTACCTGACCTATGACGAGCTCAATGCGGCACTGCCGCAGGATGAAATGTCGTCCGAGCAGATCGAGGATATCATGTCGGCGATCTCCGACATGGGCATCAACATCGTCGAAAGCGACGAGGATGTGCAGGAAGAGGCCGATCAGGAGGCCGACGACGATGTCGACGTCAGCGCCGGCACCGGCTCGGTGTCGAACCCCGCGATCGAAAAGAAGAAGGAAACGGTCGATCGCACCGACGATCCCGTTCGCATGTACCTGCGCGAAATGGGCGCGGTCGAACTGCTCAGCCGCGAAGGCGAAATCGCGATCGCGAAGCGCATCGAGGCAGGCCGCGACACGATGATCCTCGGGCTGTGCGAAAGCCCGCTGACCTTCAACGCGATCATCGACTGGTCGACCGCGCTCAACAACGGCGACATGCAGCTGCGCGAGATCGTCGACCTCGAAGCAATGCTGTCGAAGGACCCCGCGCCCGAGAACCTCGACGAGGAAGGCGCCGAGGACGACGGTGAAATCAGCGAAAAGACTGCCGGTGTCTCGTTCAAGGACGAGGACGAGGTCGAGGAAGAGCCCGCCGCCGACGGCGACGACGAGGACGGCGAAGGATCGTCGGGCAAGCGCGAAAGCTTCGAGGAAGATGAGGAAGACAACACGCTCAGCCTCGCGGCGATGGAAGAGCTGTTGAAGCCCGACGCGCTCGAGAAGTTCGCGAACATCACGAAGAGCTTCAAGGCGTTCCAGAAGCTGCAGGAAGCGCGGCTCGAATCGCTTTCGGGCGGCGAGGAATTCCCCGCGGCGTCGGAAAAGAAGTACCACAAGCTGCGCGAGGAACTCACCGCGCAGGTCGAGAGCGTGCAGTTCCACGGCACCAAGATCGAATATCTGGTCGATCAGCTCTACAGCTATAACCGCCGCCTGACCGCGCTCGGCGGCCAGATGCTGCGCCTCGCCGAACGCCACAAGGTGCCGCGCAAGTCGTTCCTCGACAATTATGTCGGGCGCGAACTCGAAGAGAATTGGCTCGACGAAGTCTCGGGTCTCGACAAGAAATGGGCCGCCTTCGCCGAGAATGAAGCCGGCGCGGTCGACCGTATCCGCATCGAGATTTCGGAAATCGCGCAGGCGGCGGGCATGAGCCTGACCGAATTCCGCCGCGTCGTGAACATGGTCCAGAAGGGCGAGCGCGAAGCGCGCATCGCCAAGAAGGAAATGGTCGAGGCGAACCTGCGTCTCGTGATCTCGATCGCCAAGAAATATACGAACCGCGGCCTGCAGTTCCTCGACCTCATCCAGGAAGGCAATATCGGCCTGATGAAAGCGGTAGATAAGTTCGAGTACCGCCGCGGCTACAAATTCTCGACCTATGCGACCTGGTGGATCCGCCAGGCGATCACGCGCTCGATCGCCGACCAGGCCCGCACCATCCGCATCCCGGTCCATATGATCGAGACGATCAACAAGCTGGTCCGCTGCAGCCGCCAGTTCCTCCACGAGAGCGGCCGCGAGCCGACCCCGGAGGAAATGGCCGAGCGCCTGTCGATGCCGCTCGAAAAGGTCCGCAAGGTGATGAAGATCGCCAAGGAGCCGATCAGCCTCGAAACGCCGATCGGCGACGAGGAAGACAGCCACCTCGGCGATTTCATCGAGGACAAGAATGCCGTCATCCCGGTCGATGCCGCGGTACAGTCGAACCTCAAGGAAACGGTAACGCGAGTTTTGGCTTCGCTTACTCCGCGTGAAGAGCGCGTTTTGCGCATGCGCTTCGGCATCGGGATGAACACCGACCACACGCTCGAAGAAGTGGGCCAGCAGTTCAGCGTGACGCGTGAACGCATCCGCCAGATCGAGGCGAAGGCGCTCCGCAAGCTGAAGCACCCGAGCCGCAGCCGCAAGATGCGCAGCTTCCTCGACCAGTAAGCTTTCGGAACATTCCGGGCACCAGACACCCCGCCGTCACCGGCGGGGTGTTTTGTTTTTCCGCAATGATCAGCTTTCGACTGGAAGCTGACCATAGGGATGTGCACCCCGGCGAAAGCCGGGGCCCAGAATT
>NZ_DASWTD010000329.1:0-5742 GCF_036402335.1 Sphingopyxis sp.
GTGCCGGCGACATGGTCGTGCTCAGCCGTATTGAAACGCGCCCGGCGACGCGTGTGGTGTTCGCGCCGGCGCAGGAAAATCTGCGCCTGCAGGGATCGGCCAACGCATTGAAGCGCAGCTTCTTCGGCCGTCCGCTCGTCGCCGGCGATACGGTGGCGACCGCCGGGCAGCAGCGGCTGGATTCGGGGGATATGCCGCCGCAGCTTCGGCAAATGCTCAATGCGCCGGCTTATGCGCTGGCCGAAGTGCGACTGCTTGTCGTGTCGGCGAGCCCCAAGGGCGTTGTCTTCATCGACGAAAATACCGAAATCGAACTTCTCCCCGAATATCAGGAGCCGCAGGACGCGCGTCGCACCGACGTCACCTACGACGACCTCGGCGGCCTGGGCGAGACGATCGACCAGCTTCGCGAGATGGTCGAACTGCCGCTGCGTTATCCCGAACTCTTCCGCCGCCTCGGCGTCGATCCGCCGCGCGGCGTGCTGTTGCACGGGCCGCCGGGCACCGGCAAGACACGCCTGGCGCGCGCCGTTGCGAACGAGAGCGAAGCGCAATTCTTCCTGATCAACGGGCCCGAGATCATGGGCAGCGCCTATGGCGAGTCCGAAAAGCGGCTGCGCGATATCTTCGAACAGGCTGCCAAGGCCGCGCCGTCCATCCTGTTCATCGACGAAATCGATTCGATCGCTCCGAAACGCGGTCAGGTGCAGGGCGAAGCGGAGAAGCGCCTCGTCGCGCAATTGCTGACCCTGATGGACGGGCTCGAGCCGCGAACCAATCTGGTCGTCATCGCCGCGACCAATCGCCCCGATGCGATCGACGAGGCGCTGCGCCGTCCCGGCCGCTTCGACCGCGAAATTGTGATCGGGGTTCCCGACGAAAGCGGTCGGCGCGAGATATTGGGCATCCACACGCGCGGGATGCCGCTGGCCGAAAATGTCGACCTTGCCGAACTGGCGCGTACGACGTTCGGGTTCGTCGGTGCCGACATGGCGGCGCTGACGCGCGAAGCCGCGATCGAAGCGGTGCGGCGGATCATGCCCAAGCTGAACCTTGAGGAAGGAACGATTCCGCCCGAAGTGCTCGAAGAACTCCGGGTCACGCGCGAGGATTTCAACAATGCGCTGAAACGTGTCCAGCCGTCGGCGATGCGCGAGGTCATGGTGCAGGCACCAAAGACGCGCTGGGGCGACATCGGCGGGCTCGACGCGGCGCGCGACAAGCTGATCGAGGGGATCGAGCTGCCGCTGAAGAATCCCGAGGCCTTCCGGCGCCTTGGTATCCGTCCGGCCAAGGGCTTCCTGCTCTACGGCCCGCCGGGAACCGGCAAGACCTTGCTCGCGAAGGCGGCTGCGCGCGAATCCGACGCCAATTTCATCTCGATCAAATCGTCGGACCTGCTCTCCAAATGGTATGGCGAGAGCGAGCAGCAGATCGCGCGCCTGTTCGCCCGCGCGCGCGCCGTTGCGCCGACGATTGTCTTCATCGATGAGCTCGACAGCCTTGTCCCCGCACGCGGCAGCGGAACGTCGGGCGAGCCGCAAGTGACCGAACGCGTCGTCAACACGATCCTTGCCGAGATGGACGGGATCGAGGAAATGCAGTCGGTGGTGGTCATCGGGGCGACCAACCGGCCGAACCTGATCGACCCCGCCTTGCTGCGTCCGGGACGGCTCGACGAGCTCATCTATGTTGCCGTCCCCGACAAGGAAGGCCGTCGGCGAATTCTGGAAATCCAGACCGGCAATATGCCGCTCGCCAAGGATGTCGATCTTGCCGTGCTGGCAGAGAAATCCGACCGTTTCACCGGCGCCGATCTGGAAGACCTGACGCGCCGCGCCGGCCTTGCCGCGCTCAAACGTTCGCTCGACAGCGACACGGTGATGATGGAAGATTTCGAAACGGCGCTGAAGGATACGCGCGCTTCGGTGACCGAGGCGATGGAAAAGGATTATGAAAAGATCCAGGGCGAGATCAAGCAGGCCGCGATGAGCGTCGATCCGATCGGCTTCTTCGCGCCCGGCATGCTGAAGCCCGTCCGTGAGCGCAAGCATGAGGAAAACGAATAGGATCAGGCGGTGGGCTGGTCCTGTTTGAGCGCGGACCAGCCCCATAGGACCAGCCAGCCGCAAAAGGCCGCCATCAGGCCATACGCGACCATCGGGTGCCAATTATAAAGCAGAACGCCGATTGCCGGCGAGATTATGTATGCGGATCCGTTGATCGACGCGGTCATGCCGGCAACGCTGCCTTGGTCGCGGCGCGGCACCGAAAGCGACGCGCCCGCAGTAAATCCAGGGCGGAACAGGCCGAAGCCGAGCGAGGCGAGGGCGAAGCCGATGACGATGCCGTGAAGGTCGGACGAGAGGCCGGTCAGTACCAGCCCCGTTCCGCCGAGCGCCGCTCCCGTAACAACCGCAGCGCGTGCCGTCAGTTTGAGGATCGGGATCAATCCCCATTGCGCAAGCAGCGTTGCGAACGCACCGGCCATCAGGACGATGCCGGTGATCGCCGCAGCTTCGTCGGGACGGAGGCGCAGCCCGAGCCGGTCGAGGATCAGAAAGCCGATGACGCCCAGCATCATCGCCTGCGCTTGCCCGCCGAACAGGCCTGCCAGCAGCCACGGCCGCACGCGCATATCGGTCCAGCGCAGCGGCGGTGTATCGATATCCGCCTCCAGCACCTGCTCTTCGGCTTCATCGGCGGCGGTCTGGGGCGATGCTCCGGTGGTCGGGTAGGAAACGATTGCACCGCGTGCGGCAAAGCGCGGAACATCGTCGGGCAGGCGCCAGCGCAGCGCTACCAGAACCGCAAGCCCGATCAATGCAAAGACCAGCAGCGGCCCGGCAAGCCCCACGAAAGGCAGGATGAAGAAAGGCGCAATCGCCGGCCCGATGACCGTGCCGAGACCGAATGACGAAGACACGAGCGAAAGCGCCTGGGTGCGCTGCCCGGGATCGGTGCGCGCTGCGACATAGGCCTGCACTGCGGGCGGCGAGGCCGAGCCGAGCCCGCCGTACAGGCTGCGGAACAACGCGAACAGGATGAAGGTCGTTCCTGCGGCGAGCCACCCTTCGAGGCCCGACCACAGCACGATGCCGCAGAGCGCCATCGAGGATAGAAAACCGACGACGCCGAGTGCCATCAGCGCCTTGCGTCCGCGTTTGTCCGATTGGCGCGCCCAATGTGGCGCGGTGAGCACCCAGAGCAGCGCCGACCAGCTGAACGCGAGGCTGACCCAGACGTCGGGAATGTGCAGTTTGGCCCCGATTGCAGGGAGGATGGACTGCATTGCGGTATTGCCCGCGGCCGCCACGAGCATCACCGCAAAGAGCACCGCCATGCGGTCCGCGGGGATCGAATGCGATGTCGTCGCCATGTCCGCCCCCTCCTTGGCTGTGGTCGGTAACGCCGCCTCTCCCTACACCGGGCGGCGCGTCTGTCCAGAGTCAAGACCCACTCTTTCCTTGCGCCATCGCGCTGATTTTGCCACGCCTTGTGCGACTGCAACAATGCGAAAGCCATCATGACCAATCCGCGGGCGCAGGCCCAAGAAACGAAAGCCCCGCTGGCCCGCCGGCTTCGCGAGGGCCTCAAACGCTTTTTCGGACCGTGGGGCATGTTCGTCCGCGGCTTTATCAAGCACCCGGTCATGGTGGGATCGATCGTACCGTCGTCGCCGACGCTGATCCGCCATATGCTGCGCCCCGTCGACTGGAAGAATACCAGGCTGTTCGTCGAATATGGCCCCGGCGTCGGCACCTTCTGCCGCCCTGTGCTCGAACGGATGGCGGGTGATGCGACGCTGATCGCGATCGACACCAACGAAGATTTCATCGACTATCTGCGCAAGGATATTCGCGACAGCCGCTTCATCGCGGTTCATGGCTCGGCGGCCGATGTCGAGGAGATCGTCCGCGCGCACGGCTTCGACAAGGCCGATTATGTCCTCTCGGGCTTGCCCTTTTCGACGCTTCCTGCCGGCGTTGGCCCCGCGATCGCCGCAGCGACGCACCGCGTGTTGCGCCCCGGCGGCGCTTTTCTCGTCTATCAGTTTCGCGCCCGCGCGCGCGATTTCCTCGCGGCGCATTTCCATCGCATCGACAATGCGTTCGAATGGGTCAACGTCCCGCCGTGCTTCCTCTTCTGGGGCTGGAAAGACTAGACTTCGGGATCGGGATCGGCGAGCCCGAAATTGAGCTTTCGCGATACCGTATAATCAACCACCCCGACGACCAGCCAGGCGAGCGTCCAGCGGATGCGCGTCAGCCAGCTTCCGCGTGCCTTGTGCGATTCGGGCGTGATGACCTCGCAATCGGGCCGCAATCCGTTCAGGAAATTCCGCATCTTTTCCGCAAAGCCGGCATCGGCGATCCGTACCATCACCTCGACGTTCACGAACAGGCTTCGGACGTCGAAATTCGCCGATCCGATATAGACGACATCGTCGATGACGATCAGCTTCATATGCAGCCGACACGGCTGATATTCCCATACATCGGCGGTTTTTCGCAGCAGATAGCCGTAGAGCAGGCGCGACGCGCCGATGGTTGCCGGATTGTCCGACTTCCCCGCCATCACGAAGCGCGCGCGGCCGCGCCGCGCCACGCGTCCCAGCCGGCGGAGCATGCCTTGCCCCGGCGAGAAATAGGCCATCGCCATATCGAGCTGGCGCGCCCCCTCGAGGTCGGCACGCACGGCGCGCGCCCAAGGGGACAGCCGCTGCGTCGGGCCGCCGACGAGCCACGACACCGGGCCGCCGTCGACGGGCCATTCGCGGATCAGCCGCCGCAGCATGAGCACCTTGCCATCATCATTGACGGTATAATCGTGGATCTCGGCAAACCATTGCGCCGCGCGCGCCACGGTCGGCCCTTTGACGACCATTCCGATGTCGAACCAGCAATCGCTGCGTGGTGGGCTCAGATAGTCATTGGCGATGTTAAATCCGCCCGTCACGGCGATATATTCGTCGATCAGGATCAGCTTCTGGTGGTTGCGGATCAGATAGGTCGATCGCCAGCGGCGCGAGAAAAAGGTCACGCTGCCGCCGGCTTCGCGCAGCGGCGCGAACAGCCCGTCGGGGGTGTCGCCCGATCCGAAGCTGTCGATGACGGCGCGCACGCGCACGCCGCGCTTCGCTGCGACGAGCAAGGCGTCGACGATGCGGATGCCCGCCGCGTCGCCCTCGAAAATATACATGATGATATCGATGCTGTGCGCCGCGCCGTTGATCAGGTCGAGCAACCGGACCAGCCGTTCGCCGCCGTCGAAGATCAGCTCCAGCCGGTGGCCGGCTACATCGGCCGTCAACCTTTCGGACAAGTCGACGGGGGCGCAGGCTTCGGTCATCACCTGCTCATAGGCTGGTGGCCGCGACCCCCGCAAGGGTCGCGCTTTCGTTGACATTGCCGGGCCGGGCTGCTAGCGCGCAGCGCTTGCCGCCATGCCCCCAAAGGCTGGCCTCTCCTATCTCTAAGGAAACAACATGGCCCGCGTTACCGTCGAGGATTGCGTCGACAAAGTTCCCAACCGTTTCGACCTGGTGCTGCTCTCGGCGCATCGCGCCCGCGAGATTTCGGGTGGTTCGGAGCTCACCGTCGACCGCGACCGCGACAAGAACCCCGTCGTTGCGCTGCGCGAAATCGCCGAACAGACCGTGCGTCCGAAAGACCTGCAGGAAACGCTGGTCGGTTCGATGCAGAAGGTCGTCGTCGATGATGACGATACGCCCGATGAAAT
>NZ_DASWTD010000330.1:0-4344 GCF_036402335.1 Sphingopyxis sp.
ATCCCGCTCGTCGCAATGTGACATGAGAGCGGGATAGACCTCCTACCCAAGGCACTGAAAAACAACTAAAATGACGATTGGCACGCTTCCTGCTGAGCATCTGGCGACAGAGCAGGAGCGCCAAATTGGCCAAGCCCGGACAATCGACTGCCAAAAGCTGCGACGCATGCGCACCCGCCGCGTCGCTCTATGTCAATTATTTCGAGCTCGGCCACAATCCCTATGAGTTCCTGATCGAGCTCGGCCAGTACCGCCCCTCCTCGTCGCACGAGGGCGGCTCGATCGGCATCCATACCCGCCTCGCGATCACCCCGCCCTATGCCAAGCTGCTATCGCAGCTCCTGTCGAACGCCGTTCGCGAGCATGAGGCCGAGCATGGCAAAATCCCCGATCTTGCCGCCGCGAACAGTCCTTTCGATCAGGTGCTCCGCTCGCTCCCCGAATTCGAAGAACGCGCCCGCAAGCTTCTCGAAGAAGCGATCGCGCAGGGAAATGCCGCGCCCGATCCCGCACGCAGACATCAATAGCTCAGTAGGTGAACCATCATGACTGCCCAAATCCGCCCCAACCGTATGGAAGTCAGCGACCGTTTCCCGATGGTCGGTTTCGCGATCAAGTCCGACGCCCCCGGCGTCGAGGCCGAGGTCGTCCTTGCGAGTGACATCAACCTGTTCAAGCCCGAGAACCGGACGATGCGTTCGGCGGCAAACTTCTATTCGAGCCGCGAACACGGCCTGCTGCAAATCCCGAACGGCGAAGGCATTTTTGCCCTGCCCCCGGAGGTGCTCGCGCGCTTCATCGGTCAGGACCGGCTGTTTTTCGGCCTCGCGACGGGCAAGGTCGGCAACGGCGGGCTCGTCGTCGACGCGCTGCCGCGCGACGGCAGCCCCTATGTCTCGCTCCGCAGTTTCAGCGGTCGCACGCTGCGCCGCAGTTTCGGCGCGCGCGCCGCGCCGCGCCCGCCGGTGCTCGACTGGGCCGGCGACAGCGCTCGTCCCGGCGGCGAGCCCGCGTCGGGTACCCAAGCGCCGGTGACGGCCGGCACCCCCCTGGCACCGCCCTCCAACGGAGCCGCACCGCCTGCCCCCAATTACGACGACGGCTTCGGCCCGATGCCCGAGATCCCGGCGCGCGAAGCGCGCGCCTTTACCCGCGGCCTCAATGCCGAGGAGAATCTGATCGATTTTCCCGAGGAGGCGGTGCGGATGGGTCCGGTCATCGAACCCAACCCCGAAGCCGCCAGTGCGCCGGCAAGCGCGATGGTCGCGGGGGCCGAGGATTATGCGAAAGCACGCCGCCTCGCCCGCGACTTCTCCGACCTGTTCACCTGGCGGGTTCCGCCCGCCGTCGCGAGCGCGGTCAGCGCACGCGGCTTTTCGATCCAGACGATCGAAAGCGCTGCAGGGGATCTGAACCTCGACTTCTACAAGGTCGATATCGTGCGCTTCCCGGACGGTTGGGACGCACCGCGCCTGCTCGAATATTTCATCACCAACATCAACAGCTTCGTCGACACGGGCAACACCGAGTTCAAACCCTATGATTCGTCGGACACGCAGCGGCTCGCCTCGGCGGACAAGGTGGGAACCGCGTTCGAACTCGACATCGTCGGTCCCGATGACGCGGCGGTCGTCATCAGCGCCAGACAGCAGGTCCGCTGGGGCGAATTCTATGCGGTGACGACGATCGAGGCCCCGAACACCGGCTCGCATCCGGTCAGCGGCCACCGTCAGTTCGGCTATTACCAGACCGCGAACGGCTGGGTCTTCTACACCCGTGGCGCCGACCGCTCGACCGCCCCGCTTCCCGGCACCGAATGGATCATCTGGCAGGGCGCCGAGGCGCTGTGGCAAAGCTTCCAGGCCAAGATGGTCGCCTTCATCAACGGCAACGGCGGCGAAGCCAGCGCCCGCACACCGTTCAGCGAACGCTTCAATGCAACGGCGGTCCGGCTGACCTATGGCAATTTCGGCGCCGCCTCGACATCGGCGATGGGCCTCGGATTTTCGGCCGGCCCCGAAGCGGGCAACGGACCGAAACTGACCGTTTCGGGGTCGGGGACTGCGCGCGACCGCGCGAACCGCATCGGCGGCCAGTTCGCCGACCGTATCGGCCAGGCGCTCGATTCCGGACTCGTCGAGACCACGCTCGATCCGCTGTTCGAAAAGCTGGACGTCGTGCGAATTCACGAGCAACTCGAAACGCCCGCGCCGCAGCCGCTCGTAACCGCCCAGTCGGCAGGCTGGAGCATCAACTGGGACGACATCGATCCGATCGCCCAGCCGACCGACAACGGCTGCTGGGCGACCACGCTGTCGATGCTGCTCAGCTGGCGCGGCCCCGTCAGCATCGGGCCCGAAGCGATCGCGCAGCAGTGCGGCAAGGACATCAACAACGGCCTGCCCTGGGGTGAGCGCGCCAGTGCCGCGGCGATGCTCGGCCTCTATTCGGTCGATCCGCAATGCTATCTGCCCGAAGCCTTTGCCGGGATGATCGAGAACTACGGCCCGCTCTACGTCGGCAAGATGGCGTCGAGCACCAACCTGTCGGGTCACGCGGTGCTCGTCGTCGGCATGTATTTCGACGGCGCGAACCATTTCATCCGCGTCGTCGATCCGTGGGATCGTCCCGTCGGAAACCCCGGCTCTCCCGGTGCCTATGCGTCCACCCACAATACGGGCAGCCGTTACATCATGCGCTACGAGGATTTCCAGGCCGAATATGAAATGGCCGCCGCGGGTACCCCCGCCTATGTGCAAATCCTCTACGCGGGCGTTCCCGCCGGCCGGACGATCAATCGCACGACCGCACCGTCGGGCTTCGCGATGGCGCTGTCCGAACGCACCGACGCCGATGCCGCGCAGACCGGCCCGGGAACGGTCAACCTCACGCCCCCGCCCGCTCCGGTCGCTCGCGGCATGGAAGTCGCCGCGACGATCGCCGGTGTGGTCCTCGAGCAGGTGATCAGCAATGTCGGCGACGTCAGCTGGACGACCGACCAGTTCCGCGGGATCAAGCATCCGAACGATACTGCACCCGCCAGTCCGGCACCGTTCCAGGATGCAACCGCGATCAGCCTCGACTGGCCGGTCCTGTCCGACAGCTATATCGACGACATCAGCGCCTTTTTCCGGATCGACTGGCAGCATAACGGCAAATCGATCGGTAACGTCCGCATCACCAATATCGGCACCAACGACGCGATCGGGTGGAGCCTGAACGTGCGCGGGTCGATCATGGACGACAATCGCGTCTACGATCCGAATGGCTGCGCGGCGCTGCGCATAACGCTGCACTATTATTTCACCCACGTCATCGGTTCCGACCAGATCGCGCTGTGCGAGATCCAGATCTTTGGCGACGGCACGCACACGAAAAATTGCAGCTGGGTCCAGAGCTCGCTCTTCGGGGTGGGACAATCGCGCCAGCCGGCGCTCGCTTGAGGGTGTAGCGGGAGATGACCACGCCTCACCGCCCGAAGCTCGCGCCGCCGCCGCCTGCCATCGCCCGGCAGGCGAGTGCAGCACAGCCTCCGCCCGCGCAGGCCATGGCTGGTTCCCTCTGGGGGGACAGCGATGCAGCCACGCAGGAGCAGGACAGCTTCGCCGATCCGGGGATGAGCAGCAGCGGCAGCAAGGCCCCGCCCGCCACCGAGACCATCGGCCGCCGCGCTGGCTCCCTGTCGGATGAGCTTGATTTTCCTGAATTTGTTGCCTCGCTGATCCACGGCACCTGGGACGCGATGGTCGACTCGTCGATCCGCCAGATGGACGCCTATGCCGATCTGGTTGCGGCGATTTCGAAGCCCGTCGAACAGTTTCGCGAGGAGAATGTCACCACCGCGCAGGCGCGCGACTGGCTTGCGGCGCAGCATCCTGGGGACCTCGGCCTCTTCGACACCGGCGGCGGCAAGCAGCTCGCGCCGCGCGCCGGCTCCGGCGACGAGGTCACGGCGCCGCTGTGGCTCGCCGATTATGGACTCGACGGGCAGGAACTGACCCCCGAACTGATCGAGGAACAGCTCATCCCGATCGCGCGCGACCGGATGGCGCGCGACCGCATGCAGACGCTGGCGACACTCGTCATGCTGGGCATGAACCGGATCAAGGTCGATACGGGATCGATCACCGCGCGCCTGCGTTTCCGCGCCGCCGCCGCCGACAAGACGAGCGTCGATTATGCGGTCAGCGACGATCCGGCGAGCGCCAGCGGATCGGGAAACTGGTCGACGCGCGGCAGCACCTCCTATGCCGCCCCGGTCACCAAAGTTTCCACGGTCGGCGTCAACGCCCAAACCGACAGCAACCTCAACGCCGAATTGTTCGGCGAAGTGAAGATCAATTT
>NZ_DASWTD010000331.1:0-1925 GCF_036402335.1 Sphingopyxis sp.
CGGGATGCGACAGCAGGCGCTCGCGCACGGTGGCGGCATGGCCGTGGCGCGCGTAATCGATGCGATCGAGCGCGACCGGCGTGGCGATCTGCGGCGGCCACGAAACGACGAGGAAGCGCGCGAGCGCGCGCAGAAACTCGTCATTTCGGACACGATGCCGCCGATGCCGGCAGGAGCCGTGCGGTTGCCCGATCTCGCCGCCTATGTCAGCGGCCTCTTGAGCGAGACCAATATCCGGGCCGAAATGATTGATGCCTGGGCGCTCCCGCCGCGCGAGCGCCAGCGGATACGGCGCGCGGCCTATCCGGATCGCGCCGTCATTGTCGTTGCCAGGGTCGATGGCCGATATTACGCCGTCCGTTCGCGCATCGCGGCGGGGGGTAACCGCCTGCAAGGTTTCCTCGTCTGGCAGACGCTATCGCTTTACTTGCTGCTGCTGGTTCCGATCATGCTGATCGCCTATCGCGCGGCGCGGCCGCTGCGCGACCTGACGCGCGCGGCGCGGGCCAATCCGGCGCTTCGCGATGCCGAGCCGCTGGAGGAAGAGGGGCCGTCGGATGTGCGCGACCTGATCGCCGCCTTCAACGCCTATCGCGCACGGATCGCGACGATGCTGTCTGACAAGGACCGGATGCTCGGTGCGGTCGGCCACGATCTGCGCACGCCGCTCGCCAGCCTGCGCGTGCGCGTCGAGCAGGTCGAGGACGATGCACTGCAGGGCAAGATGATCGCAAGCATCGAGGAAATGACCGCAATGCTGAGCGACATATTGGCGCTTGCCCGCTCGGGGGCGGGGACGGAAGCGCAAGAGCGGATACCGCTGCGCGAACTGATCGGCGAACTCGCGGCGGACTATCAGGAGCGCAGCAAGGATGTGACGATCGGCGAGGTTGCCGATGTCCGGGTCCTCGCGCGCCCGATGTTGCTCAAACGCGCGCTGCGCAATCTCGTCGACAATGCGATGGCCTATGGCGTTTGCGCGCGCCTGTCCGTCCGCGCCGAGGCCGGCATCGCGCGCGTCATCGTTTCAGATGACGGCCCGGGCCTGACCGACGCGCAGATCAAGGCGCTGGTTGAACCTTTCGCGCGCGGTGAACAGTCGCGCAATCGCGCAACGGGCGGAGCCGGGCTTGGCCTGTCGATCGCGCGCGATATTGCGGAAGGCGAGGGCGGGTCGCTGACGCTCGCGAACCGCGCCGGCGGCGGGCTCGACGCGGTGATCGGTTTGCCGGTTCAGGCGTAGATCGCGATCGCCTGACTGCCGCTCAGGACCGGTTCGCCGGCGCGGTTCCACAGCATCATGTCCTGCACCGACAGGCCGTGGCGCGCATAGCCGGTCCTCGCCGATAGCAACCACCAGCCATCCTCGGTGGCAGGGGCGCCCGTCAGCATGTTCACCGTCCAGTTCATCGAGCTGATCGGGCCGAACTCGCTGAACAGCGCCATCGCCGCGGGCGGCAGCGCGTCGCCCATCGCGAGCAGCGCGACGGCGGGGTGGCACACCGGTTCCTCGACGAAGCGCACCCAGGTCAGATATTCGCCGACCTCGCTTTTCCATCCGAAGCGGGGGCCGGTGGTCGGCCGCATGTCGAAATGGCGCGTGAAGGGCGGGCGCGCGTGATGCTCGGGCACCGGTGCCAAGGTTTCGGGATCGGGCGCTGCGGGCATGGCAAGGCGATCATGGTCGAGGTGGCTCTTGCGGTCGCCGGAAAAAGCGAAGACCGCGGCGGTCCCGAAACCCTGATTGCTCGATACGCCGGCGTCGATGAACAGTGAAGATTTTGACCGGCGCAGCACGCGCGTCTCGACGGTGCAGTCGCCGCCAACGGGGCCGACAAAGCTGATCTGCGCATAGCGTAGCGGCGTTTCGGTCGGATGAAGCGCCATCGTGCCCGCAAGCGCGACCGCGGAGCTGATCCCGCCAT
>NZ_DASWTD010000332.1:0-3962 GCF_036402335.1 Sphingopyxis sp.
CGTGATGCCGATGCATTGCTCGGCGAACATCGGCCCCAAGGGCGACACCGCGGTCTTCTTCGGCCTGTCGGGCACCGGCAAGACGACGCTGTCGGCCGACGCCTCGCGCACGCTGATCGGCGACGACGAGCATGGCTGGTCGGACACCGCGGTCTTCAACTTCGAAGGCGGCTGCTACGCCAAGATGATCCGCCTGTCGCCCGAGGCCGAGCCCGAGATTTTCGCGACGACCAAACGCTTCGGCACGGTGCTCGAAAATGTCGTGATGGACCCCGAAACGCGCGAACTCGATTTCGACGATGCAAGCCTCGCCGAGAACAGCCGCGGTTCGTACCCGATCGACTTCATTCCGAACACATCGGAAAAGAATATGGGTCCGGTGCCGCAGACCGTCATCATGCTCACCGCCGATGCCTATGGCGTGTTGCCCCCGATCGCGAAGCTGACCCCCGACCAGGCGATGTATCACTTCCTTTCGGGCTACACCGCGCGCGTCGCGGGGACCGAGATCGGCGTGACCGAGCCCGAGGCGACCTTCTCGACCTGCTTCGGCGCCCCCTTCATGCCGCGCCATCCGTCGGTTTACGGTAATCTGCTCAAGGAACGGATCGCCAAGGGCGGCGTCCAGTGCTGGCTCGTCAACACCGGCTGGACCGGCGGCATGGCGACGATGGACGGCATCAAGCGCATGCCGATCAAGGCGACCCGCGCGCTGCTCAACGCCGCGCTCGACGGCAGCCTGAATGACGCCGAATTCCGCAAGGACCCGAATTTCGGCTTCATGGTCCCCGTCGCGGTGCCGGGCGTCGACAGCAGCCTGCTCGATCCGCGCGAGGCGTGGGCCGACAAGCAAGCCTATGACCGCACCGCGCAAACGCTCGTCGGCCAGTTCATCGACAATTTCGCGCAATTTGCGGACCATGTCGACGAAGGCGTCCGCCAGGCAGCCCCGCAGGCGGCCGTCGCAGCATAATTGACCCGGAACTCTTCCGGGTGGCACATCACCCGGAAGGACCGGAAAAATGACCACCGAATATAAACCGCGCCCGTTCGAGCGCGACGAAGACATCCGCGCGATCGGCACCGGCCTGCTCGCGCGCACGCTGCCGCGTGAGGCGTGGACGCACGAAGCGCATCTCGGCGCCTGTCTCTGGCTCGTCAGTGAGCGTCCCGACATCGACATCGACGCCGAGATCGCGACGATCATCAGCCGCTATAACGAGAGCGTCGGCGGGGTGAACGACGACCATGGCGGCTATCACGACAGCATCACCCGCGCCTATGTCGCGGGCGTCCGCCTGTTCCTGTCGGAAACCGCCGAGACCGGCCTCGCCGCGCGCGTCAACGCGATGCTGCTCTCCGACGTCGGTCGCCGCGACTGGCCGCTGCGCTTCTACAGCCGCGCGCTGCTCTTCTCGGTCCCGGCGCGGCGCGGGTTCGTCGAACCCGACCTCGCGCCGTTCCCGCAGGCCTAGCCCTTCGCACCCCGCACATATTCGTCGACATTCTGCGCCAGCACATCGAGCGGGACGTTGCCGCCCTTGACGACGACATCGTCGAAATCGCGCAGGTCGTATTTCGTACCGAGCGCCTTTTGCGCGAGGCCGCGCTGGCGGACGATCTCGCTGTGCCCGACCTTGTAACCGCAGGCCTGTCCCGCCCAACTGCAATAACGGTCGACTTCGCTCGCGACCTCGAGCGGGTTCGAGCCATTTTCCTTGACGAAAAACTCGACGCCCTGCTCGCGCGTCCAGCGTTTGGCGTGGAGGCCGGTGTCGACGACGAGGCGGCACGCACGGAACGCCAGCGACTGGAGATAGCCGAGGCGCCCGACCTCGAAGTCATCGTAGAGGCCGAGCTCGTCGGCAAGCTGTTCCGCGTACAAGGCCCACCCTTCCGAATAGGCGTTGAACGCGAGCATCGTACGGATCAGCGGCATCTGGTTCGCATATTCGCCCTGCCAGACATGCCCCGGGATCGCTTCGTGCATTGCGAGGTCGGGAAGCGAATATTTGCTGTGCAGTTCGGTGGTGCGCAGGTTGATCCAGAATTTGCCCGGGACCGTTCCGTCGATCGATCCTGCACCGCCATAGGCGGCGGGCGCGCCGGGTTCCTCGGCGAGCGGCAGGCGCTTCACCTCGACATTGCCCTTCACCAGCGTGCGGAAGGCGCGCGGCAATTGCGCGCGGATCTTGCCGAGCCAGGTCTGGATATAGGCGTGGATTTCGGCGCGGCCGGCATCATTGTCGGGGAATTTGAAACGCGGGTCCTGCGCCAGCGCGTTCATGCGGTCGCCGACCGAACCCTGCGTATAGCCGAGCTTTTTCAGGATCGGGTCCATTCGTCCGTGCAGTTCGGCCAGCTCGTCGCGGCCCATCTGGTGGACCTCTTCGGGGGTCATCCGCGTCGTCGTCGAGGCGCGAAGCCCCCACGCATACCATTCGTCACCGCCGGGGCGCGCCCACATGCCGGCGTCCATCGTCGCCTTGGGCCGCTGCGCCTTCAGTTCGGCGATCTGGCGTTCGAGCGCGGCAGCGACCGGGCCCTGCACGATCTTTGCCGAACGCGCGTTCCAGTCGCCCGCGATCTTCGCCTCGCCGGTGCGGCGGACGAGGCTTTCGACCATCGACCCGCCCGCCCTGGCATCGGCGATCGTCGCCTCCATCTGCTTGACCGCCTTGTCGATCAGGAAGGCGGGAGCGATCAGGCCCCCGGCGCCCGCTGCCTTCAGCCGTCCGGTTTCGCCGTCGAGCACGCCCGGAAAGGCGTTGAGTCGCGAGAGATAGGCTTCGGCGTCGGCCGACGTCTTGACCGGATGATCGCTGTCGAGGAATTTCGGCACGTCGAGATAGGCGCCGACATTCTGGATCACGACATAGGGCGTGTTGCGCCAGCCGCCGACCGCGACGTCGCCATAGGGCAGGGCAAAGCCGTCGAGCGCGACGCCATAGGCGCTTTCGACGACCGCGAGGCTGGTGCGCGTGCTGTGGTCGAGCCCGGCCTTGTCGAACGCGCGCACGCGCGCGATGTCGGCTTTCAGCGTGTCGGCGACGGCCTTTTGCCCCGCGGCCGACCGGTCGCCGAGCTTGCCGCGCTCGGCGGCGCGCGTGCCGGTGTCGATGCCAAGCGACGTCGCGCCTTCGGGCGAGAGGGCGAGGAGATTGTCGGCGATCGAATCGAGCAGCTTCTGCGCGTCGCTCTTCGGCGCGGTCTGCAAGGCTGCGGCCGGACCGGCGATGGCGAGGCCGGCAGAGCCGGCGCCCAGCGTGGCGAGCGTCTGACGGCGGCTGAAAGGCATGGAAAGCGGATTGGACACGGGCGGCTCCCTGGCGACTTGTTTCTTCTGAAACCTGTCTAGGCGCGCCCGCGAACCGGTCAACGAAAAGGGGCCGGGAAAGCGTCCACCCTCCCGACCCCCGTCGAAAATAATGGGCGGTTTATCAGTCGGTGAGGTCGGCAGGAACCTTGCCGCCATTGGCCGCGAGTTCGCGCATCACCGCCTTGTGCAGCCAGATGTTCATTTCGGCGCTGCCGTCGAGTTCGCCGGTATAGCCGAGCTCCTGCGCCAGCTCCTTGCGGTTGGCGAGGCTCGAATCGATGCCGAGCAGCTTCATCAGGTCAACGATCGACGTGCGCCAGTTGAGATCCTGGCCGGCGGTTGCCGCTTCGGCGGTCAGGATCGCGTCGACATCGACGGGAGCGGCAGCCGCCGCTGCCATGGCTTGCGTCGCGGCGTCGAGCGCGGTGCCGACGGGGCTGGGCGCGGCCGGGGCGGCGGGTTCAGCTGCGACGGCCTTCTTGCCGAAAATGGCGTCCTTGATCTTGCCGAAAATACTCATTGTGTAGCTCCCACTAGAAACGCGGCTCATCCCCGACAGGGCGAGTCGGATAGCTGCAAGCTAGGACTATGCATTTGAGAATGACAGCCAAATGAACGACTCGTCCTGTGCCCGCCTGCTGCT
>NZ_DASWTD010000333.1:0-6701 GCF_036402335.1 Sphingopyxis sp.
GGCGAACGCCGGACCGGCGAGGCGGATTTTCGCCGCCCCTTCGCGATTGAAGGCGGCAACGGCTTCGCCGAGCGGCGTGTCGTCGAAGCCGATCATGGCCCCGGGCCAGGACAGGAGGGCCGGGCCCGCGCGCGACGGTGCCCCCACCTCGCCGCCGGCCACGACGAGCTGCTCGCCCGGAGCAAGAAAGCGCGCCCGGCCCGCCGCGGGCTTCGCGGCGTCCCGGCCGCGAACCTCGACCGAACCCTCGAGAAGGACGACGCGGACCGCGCGCTCTTCGATGCCGACCTCGAAGACCGTCCCGTGCGCGATCACCCGCCCCGCGGCGGCATCGACGAGGAACGGCCGCGCCGGATCGTGCGCGACGTCGAAGCGCGCGCGGCCGCGCAGCAAGACGAAGTGCCGCGCGTCGGCGCCCCCGAGATCGCGAAGAACGGCACCGCGGTCGAGCGTGACGCGCGAGCCGTCGGACAGTCCAACGGTTCGCATGGTGTCTCCGGCGGTGATCGTGCTCGCTGCCACGCGCGTGGCGGCGGCCTGCCGGTTCTCCGCGGGAGCCAGCCAACCCATCTGCCCGGCGACCAGGCCTCCGGAAAGCAGCGTCAGAGCGATGCCTGCCGCCAGTAGCGCCGCGGGCGGAATCTTCCGCCGCGCGCGCGACAGGTCGCGGTTCCGTCCGACCGGGGCATTCGCGAGAAAAAGGCTTTCGTCCCACGTCGCCTCGAGCCGCGCATAGGCCTCGGCGTTGGAAGGAAGCGCGCGCCATTGCTCGAAGGCGGCACGCTCGGCGTCCGCATCGGGCCCGTGCATCACGCCAAACCATTCGGCCGCGCTGCGCGGGCTATCGCGCCGCGATGCGTCGGTCATGGCGTCATGCGCGATTGCGCGAGAAAGGCGATGGCACGCGTCATATGCATTTCGACCGTCTTGATGCTGAGCCCCGTCCGGGCGGCAATCTCGGCATAGCTATAGCCGTCAACGCGGTGCGCGAGAAATATTTCGCGTGTCCGCGGCTTGAGACGCAGAAGCGCGGCCTCGAGATGACGCAGGCGGTCGCGCGCCTCGAGCGCGGCCCACTGATCGCCCGCGCGGAGCGCGACCTCGTCGTCGCCGACGTGGAGCGCGGCGGAACGTCGCACCTCCTGCCGCGCGTCGTCGCGCAGCATATTATCGGCAGCGCGCCGCAGATACGCCGCGGGCGCAGCGATCCTTCCCCGCTCCTGCTCGCTGAGACCCGCGAGCCGGCAAAAGACCCGTTGCACGACATCGTGCGCGCGCTCGGCCTGCACGCGGCGGCGGATAAAACGTATGAGACCATCATGATGCGCGCGGTAGAGACGTTCGAGAAACGCCCCGTCCGCTCGTGGCCGCGCGTCTGCGGGCGGAAGCGGGTCGGCTTCGGCAAGTCCCGCGGTGCGCGGACGGTCGGGAACCGGCTTCAGGTGCACGGGCGCACCACCCGGGCGCGTTCAGCGCATCCCGTATGTCGACCGCACGAGACGCGCGCGGTGGGAAAGCCCAACGACATGGGCAAATCTCCGGCAGGGAGGCCAGCCGGCTCGGCCGGATGTCAGATGTCGGCCCGGAACATGTGCTGCCGCCTTTAGCCGCCTCGCGCGGCCTGGACATTCGCGGCTGCGGCCCGGGAACAAGTTCGCCCCGGCCCAATTTTCCGTTTGCGCGGCAATCTCGCCTCGCGCGTCTCATGAAAGGCGCGCGCCCCAAGCATAGCCGGGGGCGTCTGCAATGCAAGTCGGTGATGCTCCCCTGTACCGGGCGTCGGAAAACATGCTTGAGCATGTGCCGAGACCTTTAGCCCGAGGGCCTGGACATGCGTCTCGGCCGCCCGGTCGTCAGGAACAAGGCTGCCCCGTTGTTCGAAAGGCATCCAACATATCGCTGCCTTCCCGCGCGATAGGTGCGCTTGTCCCGCGGCAATGCGCCGCTGCGGCGGCTCCGTACCGAACAAGGTCCGGCGGAGCCTTCCAGCGGCGGGACCTCGCCGGTACCGGACGCGGACAAACGTCCGGCGCCTCCGCGATCGGAAGGAGGAGCAAGGGACTGACCGCTCCTCCTTCCACCCCGCTCCGGCCCCTCACGCCCCCCCGCGTGATCGAAAGCGAGGCAATCGCAGCCATCCAGCGGTCACCCCGCGCGGTCGAAGCGGAGCCCCTTCATCCGCCCGGCCGCCAAGGCGAAGCTGCCGTGATCGTGCGCGAAGGTCACGATCCCGCCGAGCATGCCGAACGGCCCAAGCGACGCCGCCTTCCAGATTTGGTCGGTAATCGGGGTCAGCCGGTAATCGGCGCGCCCATGCTGTCCCGATATCGCGAGCCGGCTGCCATCCTCGTCTTCGCAAAGCGTCGCGCTCGCCCCGACCGCAGGTGCCGCGTAGCGCCCGGTGCGATCGCCGAGCCGGGCGCCGGGCTCGGTCTCGATCCGCTCGAGCCGGCTTTCGTCGCCGAAGTCGGTGAAGAGAAGCGCGCTCCCGTCGACCCGCGCCGACTGGCGGATGAACGACATGATCTCGGGCAAGCGCAGGTTGCCAGCCTCGTCGGCGGTGACCGGCAGCCCGGGAGCGCCATCAATCCCCATGAGCTGCATGTCGCCATGGGCGATCAGCTCGACCACCCTGCCGTCTTCCTGCGACACGAAGACCGCCGTCTGCTTGTCGAAAGGCATATCGACGACGGGATCGAGCCCCGCGACGCAGGCGTCGATGATCCTGTTCGCCAGGTCCGCGCCGTTCACGTCGGCTCGGTTGACCGCGATCGAGATATCGAGCCGGGCGGCGGGAACCTTGATCATCTGCGAATTGCCCGCCATCACGCCGCCACCGTGCGAGATCGTCTGGGCGCCGCGATAGGAGCCGTTGACGAGCCCCAGGCCATAGCCGGTCGAACTGCCGTTCGCGAGGCGGTGCGGCTCGCGCAGCAGGCGCCAGCTTTCGGCGGAGCCGACATGCGGCGCATCCATGTGACGTAGCCAGCGCAGCATGTCGTCCATCGTCGACACCATGCCGCCCGGGCCGCTGATCTCGGAGCCCATATAGTCGCGCGTGAAGCGGCCGTCGGCGGCACGGAAATGCAGCGTCGCGCTATTGGCCACGAAGTCGCCGTCCCACCGCCGGAGCATCGTGTCGTGCATGCCGACGGGCTCGAAGATGCGTTCGCGGAGCACAGTGTCGAGCGACTGGCCAGTGATCGCCTCGATCGCGGCGGTCAGGAGAACATAGCCGCCATTATTGTAGCTCCAGCTCGTGCCCGGCGCGAAATCAACGTCCTCGATCGACCGGTAATAGTCGACGAACGCCGCATCGCCGACCTTCGTGGTCGCGCCGCTGAGCAGCATCGATACCGCCATCGCGTCGCGAATGCCCGAGGTATGCCCCATCAGCTGGCGCATCGTGACGTCGCGGCTCGCCGCATGGAGACCCGTGACATGCTTTCCGATCGGATCGTCGAGCGCGGCGCGGCCTTCCTCGCACAGGAGCAGGAAGGCGAGCGCGGTGAAATGCTTGGTCGTCGAGCCGATCCGCATCCGTATCCCCGGGCCGAGAAGGACGGGAAGTTCCATGTGCGCTAGCCCGAAACCGCGCCGGTAGACAGGTATGCCGTCGATCGCGATGGCGACCGCGGCACCAGGCAGGCTGCCCTGGTCGAGCGGCGCGAAAATCGCGTCGATCGCCGCTTCATCGAATCGTGTCGCCAGCGTCTTGTCGGTCATGTCGAGGTTCCTCGTCGGAAGAGTTGCAATGGAAGGACTATCTGAATGTCCCGGCTAGGCGGTGCCCGGCGCGGTCGCTGGCGAGGTATTGCCGCTGCGCGATGCCCACCAGAACGCGAGCGCGGCAAGGAGCGCAAAAGGTGCCCCAACCGCCGCCATGCCTTGGCCGAGCATCGCGTCGCCGCCGAACGCCGCGCTCGCCATCGCGACGAGCGGGGCCGCGGCCGCGCCGCCGAGCGATACCGTCACGATGTAGAGCCCCATGACCGCGCCGCGCAACTCGTTGGGAATACGAAAATTGATCGCGATCATCGGGATCGTGATCGCGACGGCGAAAGCGATGGTGAAGACGATTGCGGCCGCCGCGAACCAGACGAGATCGGGCATCATCGCGACGAACGAGGCGGGAACGCAGAGCAAAGCGGCAAAAGCGGCGGGCCGCATCACGCTGCCACGCCCTTCGCGCTGGCGGAAATATTCGCTGAGCCGCCCGCCTGCGACCATTCCCGCGAGCACCGACACCAGCGATACGGTTCCGAACCATGTCGCGAAGTCGCCGGGTTCCTGGCCGTAGATGCGCGTGAGCGCAGGCGGCATCCAGCTCAATATGCCGGTCGACATGCCCGAGAGGAACGTCGTTCCTGCCAGCAGCGGAACGAGAAAGCCGCGATAGGCCCAGAGTTCGCGTGCGCTTCCCCCGCCCTGCTGCTCGACTTCCATGCGCACCGGCTCGCGGAGCGACAGCACGGCGGGAACGAGGAGAATGCCGGCGATCGCGAAGCCGAGCGAGACCAGGCGCCAGGGCGTAAGGCCGAAGAGCAGGTCGGAGCCGCCGGCCGCGAGCTGTGTCAGCGCGCCGAGACCGAGCCCGCCGATGAAGATCGCGCCGGCCTGCCCGATCCCCTGCCCGATGCCGTAGGAGGTCGTCGCCATCGCGCGGCGGCCGGGTGGGAAATAATCGGCGAGCAACGACATGCAGGCCGGCAAGGTGATCGCATTGGCGATCCCGAGCACCGCCTTGCTCGCGACGAGCAGCCAGAGCCCCTTTGACAAAGCGGTCAGCAACAGCCCCACGCACCAGAGCAGCATCGCCGCAGCCAGCATGCGCACGCGGTTAGAGCGATCGACGAGCAGCCCCATCGGGATACAGAAAAGCGCATAGGCGCCATAGAGGACGGTCGTGTTGGCGAGCCCCACCTGGACATCGGTCAGCGCGAGCTCGTGCTTGATCGGCTCGACGAGGAGCGAGATGATATAGATGTCCATCGCGGTGAAGAAGGCGATGGCGACGATGATCGCCTGCGAATAGCGCGCGCGCCGCGGGCTGGGATAAGCGGGAAGACTTGTATCGGCGGACATGCAGGCTCCCGGAACTTGGACGGAGAGGCGGAGCCTCTTTCGCGAATGTCGATCGATGCCGCCGGCGCGCCGGGGAGCGCGCCGGCGACGAAGGCACCCTAGAAGTGCGAGCTTAACCGCAATCCAAACGTCCGCGGGCGCAGGACAAGCACCTGCGCGGGCCCGCCGAGCTGCGAAAGGATCGTCTGGGCGGCCAGCTGAGCGCGCGTGTCGAACAGGTTCTGGACATAGAACTGCGCGTCGACCGGCCCGAAGGAGAGGCCGGCGCGCAGGTCGACGGTCGCATAGTCGGGAACGTCATATTGCCTGAGCGCGGGGCTTGCATCGAAGCTGGCCTGACTGTCCGACGCAAAGCGCAGCGTCGCGCCAAATGCCGGCTTCAGCGGGCTGTCGGCGAGGTTGTAGTCGACATTGACCGCCGCGGTGAAATGCGGCGTGTTCGGCAGGCGTTCGCCCTTGCGCGCGCCAAGCAGCGGCACATCCTCGGTCAGATAGCCGTCGTTGTAGGCGAAGGCTCCGGTCGCGACGAACCCCGGCCCGGGGCGAGCGGTCAGCGTAAGCTCGGCGCCCTTGATCCGCGCGCCGGGACCGTTCGCGAAGTTCGAGACACCGGCGACGGGACTGAGGAGCTGGATATCCTTCCAGTCGATATAATAGCCCGAGAGATCGATCCCGAAACTGCGATCGGCGGTCTCGGCCTTGATCCCGAGTTCGTAGCTGTTCAGCGAATCCGAGTCGAAGGTCGCCGGCGAGGGCTCGTTGGTGTTCGGATCGATGACGCGGAAGTTCGGACCGCCCGGCCGATAGCCGGTCGCGAAGCGGGCGTAGGCCGTCACGTTGCGGCTGAAACGGTAGCGCGCATTGGCAAGGTAGGTGACCACGCCCTCGCTCGAGCTCGACCCCGGCGCGGAGACGACGAGGATGCCCGAGGCATTCTGGGTGAAGCGCTGGTCGTTATGCGCGTAGCGGATGCCGCCGCTCACGTCGAACGCGTCGGTGATATGCCAGGTCAGGTTTCCGAAGACGGCATATTCCTCATATTTGCTGTCGATCGCGGCGGTGACCGCGTTCACGTTCGGCAGGAGGACGAGCCCGGCACCATAGGTATCGGCGACCTGCCGGAGCAGGCTCTTTTCGTGCGTATAGAAGCCGCCGACCAGCCATTCGACCGGCTGCCCCGTCGGCGAGGCAAGGCGGATTTCCTGCGTGAACTTGCGCGTGCGTGCAAGCTCGTTCACCGCAACCGCTTCGGCCGGGATGCCCGCGAGAATCTGGAGGAAGGGCGCGTAGACCGCCGAGCCGTCGGTCGTCGCATAGGTCTTGTTCGCCTGGTAGCTCGTCACCGAGGTCAGCGTCGCGCCGCCGAAATCGTAATCGACCGTGGCGCTCGCGAGACGGAAATTCGACCGGAAAGGCTCGTCGAGCGGATGCGCCTGGTCGAGCATCCCCGCGACGGGGGTGCCGTCGAGGCCGATATTGGCGTAGCTGCCGCCGCCGCGGCGGACATTCTGCGCAAATCCGGTCAAGCGGACCGAAAGCCCCTCGGCGGGTGCGAAGAGCGCGTCGAGGCGCCCGCCATAGACCTTGCCGCGATCGACATTCTTCTCGCCGGTCAC
>NZ_DASWTD010000334.1:0-5072 GCF_036402335.1 Sphingopyxis sp.
AAGCAGGCGGCCGATGAGCGTCGATTTACCGTCGTCGACCGAACCGCAGGTGATGAAGCGCAGCAGCGACTTCTTCTCGTGGCCGGCAAGATAGGCGTCGATATCCTCGGCGATCAGCGCGTCGGTGACATAGATGGGGTCGGTCATCAGAAATACCCCTCCTGCTTCTTTTTCTCCATCGAGGCGTCACCACCGTCCTTGTCGATGATGCGGCCCTGACGTTCGCTGGTGGTCGTCAGCAGCATTTCTTGAATGACCTCGGACAGCGTCTTCGCCTCGCTCTCGACCGCACCGGTGAGCGGGTAGCAGCCGAGGGTGCGGAAGCGCACCGAACGTTCGACCGGCGTCTCGCCGGGAAGCAGCGGGAAGCGGTCGTCGTCGACCATCAGCAGTAAACCGTCGCGTTCGACGGTTGGGCGCGGCGCGGCGAAATAGAGCGGCACGATCGGGATATTCTCGCGCGCGATGTACTGCCAGATATCGAGTTCGGTCCAGTTCGAGATCGGGAAGACGCGGATACTCTCCCCCTTCGCCTTGCGGGCGTTGTAGAGGTTCCAGAGCTCGGGGCGCTGCTTCTTCGGGTCCCAGCCGTGGCTCGCCGTGCGGAACGAAAAGATGCGCTCCTTGGCACGGCTCTTTTCCTCGTCGCGGCGCGCGCCGCCGAAGGCGACGTCGAAGCCATGGAGGTCGAGCGCCTGTTTCAGCCCCTCGGTCTTCCACATGTCGGTGTGGAGCGGACCGTGATCGAACGGGTTGATCCCCCGCTCCTTCGCCTCGGGGTTCTGATAGACGATCAGGTCCATGCCGCTCTCGGCCGCCATGCGGTCGCGCAGCTCGTACATCGCCTGGAATTTCCACGTCGTGTCGACATGGAGCAGCGGGAACGGCGGCGGCGAGGGATAGAAGGCCTTGCGCGCGAGATGCAGCATCACCGCGCTGTCCTTGCCCACGCTGTAGAGCATCACGGGCTTCGTAGCATCGGCCATCACTTCGCGCATGATATGGATGCTCTCGGCCTCCAGCCGGTCGAGATGGGTCAGCGTATCGATCATGCCCCGCCCTTGCCGCCGCTGGAGGCGGTGCGCAAACTGTATGGGCTTTTGCCCATGCAAGCCAGACTTGTGAGGCGCCCGGTCATGCGGCGACATCGACTTTCATCTGTCGCCACTCGGCAGCGATTGCGCGAATCGTTTCGAGCGCATGCGCGAGCCGCGGTTCGACTTCGGGGAGCGCGCGCCACGCAGGGTCGGCAATCAGGCCCAGTTCACGGCGGAAATCATAACCGGTGACCTTGAGAGGCACGATGCCATCGATCGCAAGCGAGACGGGCGCGGTGGTGATGCCGATGCCGGCAGCGACCATGCGAAGGCAGCGTTCGTCGCTTTCGCTGCGCAGCGCGAAGCGCGGACGGACGCCGTGGCGTGTGAAGAAGCGGCTCGTGGCATCGAGAAATTCGCAGGAGCGTCGCGCGATCATCGTTTCAGCCGCCAGATCTTCGGGACTGACCTCGATCCGCCCGGCGAGCGGATGGTCCGCCGCGATGAACATCGCGAACGGTTCTTCATAGAGCGGCGTCAGATGGTCGCCGTGCTCGCCCGTCCGCAGCGGGACGAGCGCCATGTTGATGCGGCCGCTGCCAAGCGCCGCACGGAGTTCGGAGTCGCTGTTTTCGACAAGTTCGATGGCGAAGCCCGGCCGCAGCGCCGCGGCGATCGCCTGCAGCAGTTCGGCGGGCGCCGAGCGGATCACCCCGAGCTTGAGTTCGCTCGCGCGGCGGTCGCCCTCGCGGCCGAAGCTGTCGGCGGCGCGAAAGCCGCGTTCGAGATCGCGCGCGATGGGGAGGAAGCGCCCGCCCGCCTCGGTCAGCCGGATCTGGCGGCGGTTGCGGATGAACAAAGGCGTGCCGACCAGCTTTTCAAGCTCAGCGATACCGGTCGACAGCGCCGGCTGGGTGACACGGATGCGCAACGCCGCCTGCGTGAAGCTGCCAGCGTCGACGACGGCAAGGAACTGTCGGATATGCGTGCGCTTTATCATAGATTTTACTTATGCTAATTTCATGATCGTTTCAATTTCCCTATGCTGATATTTTGATGCACTATCCCGCGCAGTCCTGCCCCCAAGATCGATAGGTAATCCATGCGCGCCACCCCCGATTTCGATTTCGCGCTCGGCGAAACCGCCGACATGATCCGCGAAACCACCGCCCGCTTCGCCGACGAACAGATTGCGCCGCTCGCCGCCAAGGCCGACGCGGACGACTGGTTCCCGCGCGACGAACTTTGGACGCAGATGGGCGGACTCGGGCTGCACGGCATCACAGTCGAGGAAGAATTCGGCGGCCTTGGCCTCGGCTATCTCGAACATGTGATCGCTGTCGAGGAAGTCAGCCGAGCATCGGGCGCGATCGGCCTCTCCTATGGCGCGCACTCGAACCTTTGCGTCAACCAGATCCGCCGCTGGGGTAATGCCGAACAGAAGGCGAAATATCTGCCCAAGCTGATCAGCGGCGAGCATGTCGGCAGTCTTGCGATGTCCGAAGCCGGCGCGGGTAGCGACGTCGTATCGATGAAGCTGAAGGCCGAACGCAAGGGCAGCGGTTACATCCTCAACGGCACCAAATTCTGGATCACCAACGCGACGCACGCCGACACGCTGGTCGTCTATGCCAAGACGAGCCCCGAAGCCGGATCGCGCGGGATCACCGCCTTCCTGATCGAAAAGGACATGCCGGGGTTCGCCATCGGCCAGAAAATCGACAAGGTCGGCATGCGCGGTTCGCCGACCGCCGAACTCGTCTTCACCGATTGCGAAGTGCCCGAAGACCAGGTGATGGGGCCCGAGAATGGCGGCGTCGGCGTGCTGATGTCGGGGCTCGATTATGAGCGCGTCGTGCTCGCCGGGCTCCAGCTCGGCATCATGCAGGCGTGCCTCGATACGGTCATTCCCTATGTCCGCGAGCGCAAGCAGTTCGGCAAGCCGATCGGATCGTTCCAGCTGATGCAGGCGAAGGTCGCCGACATGTATGTGATGCTCCAGTCGGCGCGTTCCTATGTCTACAACGTCGCCAAGGCATGCGACGCCGGGCAGACGACGCGCTTCGACGCCGCGGGCGCGATCCTGCTCGCAAGCGAGAGCGCGGTGAAGGTCGCGGGCGAGGCGATCCAGGCGCTGGGCGGCGCGGGCTATACCAAGGACTGGCCGGTCGAGCGTTACTGGCGCGACGCCAAGCTGCTCGACATCGGTGCGGGCACCAACGAGATCCGCCGCATGCTGATCGGCCGCGAACTGATCGGCGCGGGCGCGTGAAAGCACTGCGCATCCTGGCGATTGTCGGTGCGCTGTTGCTTATGGGCGGCGAAGCCTATCGTTCGTGGGGGGTGGGCCGTCCCATAGCATTCTGGATAGACGATATGCTGGCGGGCGCGATGATGATCGCGGCCGCCATCATGGTGGGGCGCCCGACCCATGTGACACGCAGCTTCTTTTCTGCCGCTTGGGGCATCGCCGTCGGCATGCTGTACGGGAGTTTCTTTGGCAAACTGCTCGATCCGGCTGGCGCGAACCCGGGCAATTTTCCGCTTGGGCTCCTGACCGTGTTGCTCGGCATCGCTTTCGTGATTTCGATCGCGGGACTCGTGGCCAGCATTGTCCTGCCGGGCGAAGCGCGATGATCGGCATCGCGGCATGACCTGGCTCTGGCTATCCGCCGCCTTTATGGCAACGACAGCGTTGATGCACAGCCTGCTGGGCGAAAAGCGCCTGGTCCAGCCGTTGCTGACCCTCGACCAAGGCATAATGGGTGTCGAACTGGCGCGTAAGGTCTTTCATTTCGCGTGGCACGCGATGTCGGTCCTGATGCTCGTATCGGCAGCGCTCGTCGTGTGGCCGGGTACACCGCGCGAGTTGATCCTGCTGACGGGCTGTGCATGGACCGGGGTTGGGCTGTTCGACGCGATCTACACGCGGGGCCGCCACATCGGCTGGCCCGCCCTCACCGCCTCGGGCGTCTTCGCCTTGCTGGGTGCGGCATGAGTGCGCGCGGGCTGGTCCATCATATCGACCTGACGGTCAGCGACCTTGCCCGTTCCCGCCCCTTCTATGAAAGCGTGCTCGGTTTTCTCGGCTACCGGCGCTCGGCCGATCACGACGATGGCAGCGATTGGGACCGCGTCGGCGAGCCTTTTCATTCGATCGGGATATTGAAAGCGCGCGGAGATGACGCCGAACGGCCGCACGACCGCTATTCGCCCGGCTTGCACCACCTGGCGTGGACCAGCGACAGCCGGCAGGATGTCGACCGCCTGCACGCCCTGCTGCTGGAATTAGGCGCGACGATCCTCGACCCGCCCGTTGATTACCCGCGTTACGGCCCGACCTATTACGCGGTCTTCTTCGCCGATCCCGACGGGATGAAGCTCGAATATGTCCATGGCGCCACGGCGAGCGAGCTATGAGCGGGTTCCGTGTCTCCAGCCTCGATCACATCGTGCTCTGCGTGCGCGATGTCGCCGCGACGCGCGCTTTCTATGAACATGTGCTTGGCATGACCGTACGCGAAGAGCGACCGGGCAAATATTCGCTGCAGTTCGGCGCGAACAAGATCAGCCTGCAGGATGCGGCCATCAGCCCGGCCATTGCCCGGGACACCGTGCCCGGCAGCGGCAATTTCTGCCTGCTCAGCGACACGCCGGTTGCCGAATGGCGCGCGCATTTGGAAATGCAAGGCGTCGCGATCCTCGACGCCGGACGGCGCGATGGCGCTACAGGCACGATCGACTCGCTCTATTTCCGCGATCCCGACGGCAATCTCGTCGAAGTCAGCAACCTCGTCGAGCCGCGATGAGCGATACGCTGCTCACCGTCCTGCAATATTATGGCGCGGGCGCAGCGACGCTGGCGGCGTTGGTCGTGTCGCTCAACCTAGGGCGCCGCTGGACCGGCTGGGCGTTCGTTATCTTCGTGACGAGCAGCATCGCGCTGGTCGCCTGGGGTTTCCTGCAGCCCGACAGCGAGGGCATCGGATGGCAGAATATCGCGCTGCTGATCATCAACGCGATCGGCGTCTATCG
>NZ_DASWTD010000335.1:0-7668 GCF_036402335.1 Sphingopyxis sp.
ACAGTCATGCGACCGTAATATTTTTTTCCAAGGCGCACCCGTATCGGTTCCGTCTTGTGATTGTCGCCGGGAAAACTTCCGGCCCCTGATCACAAGAGGAACCCGATGCGTAAGATTTTGCTAGCGTCTACCAGCCTGGCCGCCATGATCGCGGCGCCTGCCGCAGCCGAAACCGTGATCGGCAATGCGCTCACCGCGCCGATCCGCACCTCGACGGTCAAGGGGGGGACGGCGCCCGACGACACGAGGCTCGCCGCTTCGGGATCGATCAAGCCGACTACCTCGGGTCCCGCGATCACGATCGACAGCGATCACAAGGTGGTCAACGAAGGCACGATCGAGTTCAGCAACATCGACGGCGCGACCGGGATCTTTGCAAACGCCGGCGTGACGAGCGGCATCACCATCGCCACCGGCGGCAAGATCACCATCGGCGAAACCTATGCGCCGACCGACATCGACAAGGACGGCGACCTCGACGGTCCCTTCGCGGTCGGCAGCAACCGCGTCGGCATCGCGACGGGCGGAGCTTTCACGGGCAACATCACCAACGGCGGCGTGATCGTCGTCGAAGGCAATGATTCGGCCGGCATCCGCCTCGGCGGCCCGCTGACCGGCAGCTTCACCAATAACGGCACCGTGCAGGTCCTCGGCGACCGCGCGCTCGGCATCGGGCTGCAGGACGTGACCGGCAACGTCCGTCTTGCCGGCGAGATCAGCGGTACCGGCGTCGACGCGATGGCTGCCCGGCTTGCGGGCAACATCACGGGTTCGCTCGTCGTTCAGGGCAACCTGACCGCGACCGGCTATCGCACCGTTACGCCGCCGGCCGACCCGTCGAAGCTCGACGCCGACGACCTGCTGATCGGCGGCCCGGCGCTGTCGATCGAAGGCAATGTGACCGGCGGCATCATCCTCGCCATCCCGCCCAAGGATAGCAGCACGAGCGACAATGACGAAGACGATGACGGTATCGAGGATTCGAAGGAAGGGATCGCTGCGGTCCGCTCCTTCGGGTCGGCCGCCGCGATCCGCATCGGTTCGGCGACGCAGGCCGTCACCATCGGCGCCGTTCCGGGAACGGGCACCGGCCTCGGCTTTATCATCGACGGCGCCGTTCTCGGCAACGGCCTCTACGCCGGCAAGGACGGCAACGCCATCCAGGTCGGCGGTCTTGGCGGTACGGTGAATATCGCGGGCGGCATCGGCAGCGCGGGCAGCGTTTCGGCGCAGTCGAAGGACACCGCCGCGACCGCGATCCGTATCGGCAATGGCGCGACCACGCCCGAAATCCGCAATGCGGGCAAGGTCGAGGCGATCACCGGCGGCAACGCATCGGGCGCGATCGCAACGGCCGTGATCGTCGATGCCGGCGGCGACGTCGCGCTGATCCGCAACAGCGGCTCGATCACGGCGAAGACGGGCGGCGACAATGGCACCGCGCGTGGCATCGTCGATCTGTCGGGCAAGGTAACGACGGTCGAAAACAGCGGCGCAATCAGCGCGACGGGCGCGCTCGCCTCGTCCGATCGCAACATCGCGATCGACCTTTCGGCGAACACCACTGGCGCGACGGTCAAGCAGACCGCCGTCGCTTCGGGCATCACCGCCCCCAGCATCGTCGGCGACGTCCGCTTCGGCGGCGGCAACGACACCTTCGATATCGCCGACGGTTCGATGAAGGGCGACAGCTTCTTTGGCGCCGGCAACAACAAGCTCGCGTTGTCGGGCGACGCGACCTACGACGGCGAGGCGCGCTTTGGCGGCGGCAACGATACGATGACGCTCGCCGGCACCTCGAAATTCGGCGGGGTCGCCGATTTCGGCGGCGGCAGCGATACGCTGAGCATCGGCGACACTTCGGTGTTCTCCGGCAGCCTGCGGAATTCGCAAGGCCTGGCCGTCACCGTCGCGGGCGGCACCTTCGACCTTGGCGGTGCCGCGACGATCTCGTCGCTCGCGATCACCGACAAGGGTACGTTCGGGGTGATGCTCGACACCGGCAGCACGGGCACGGCGCTTCAGGTGACCGGCAACGCCAGCTTCGGCGCGGAATCGAAGCTGCTGCTCAAATTGTCGAGCATCGAGCAGGCTGAAGGACAGCATGTGGTGCTGAGCGCCGGTTCGGTGACCGGCGCAAACAACCTGACCGCCTCACAGACGCTGCTGCCTTTCCTCTACAAGGGCACGCTGACCTCGAACGCGACGCAGCTGATCGTCGACGTATCGCGCAAGAGCACGAGCGAGCTCGGCCTCAACCGCTCCGAAGCGGGTGCGTTCAATGCGGTGATCGACGCCGTCGTCGCCGACCAGAAGATCGAGGACGTCTTCCTTGGCATCCGCAACGGCGAGCAGTTCAAGAGCCAGCTCGGCCAGATGCTGCCCGAACATGAAGGCGGCGTGTTCGAAACCGTCACCACCGGTTCGCGCGCGCTGGCTCGCTACCTCCAGGATCCCAACGCGCCGTTCCAGGACGAAGGCAAGTGGGGTTATTGGGTCAACCAGGCTGTCTGGGGCACCTCGAAAAGCGTCGGCGATACGGCAAGCTACGACGTCAGCGGCTGGGGTATCTCGGCGGGCGCTGAGATCGAAAGCAATATCGGCAATTTCGGCGGTTCTATCGCCTATCTTTCCGGCAAGGACGGCAACGGCAGCAACTCGAACGAGGTGAGCACCAGCCAGTTCGAAGGCGCGCTGCACTGGCGCATGCGTTCGGACGGCTTCATGGCCAATGCACGCATCTCGGGCGCGCCGATCAGCTTCAAGGGCACGCGCATTTTCCGCGCCGAGGCAGGCGCCGAAGACATCGAAAAGACGATGAAGGGCAAATGGGACGGCACCTTGTGGTCGGCCTCGGGCTCGCTCGCCTATGACGCCCGCGCCGGCGGTATCACGATCCGCCCGATGGTCGCCGTCGACTATTACAAGCTGAAGGAAGACGGATACCAGGAAGCCGGCGGCGGCGATGCGCTCGACCTCAAGGTGCTGGGCCGCGACAGCGACGAGCTTGCGGTATCGGGCACCGTCGCCCTCGGCATGGATTTCGGCGGCGCCGATGAATATGACGGCTGGACGCGCTTCGAACTCGAAGGCGGCCGTCGCCAGATCGTCGGCGGCACGCTGGGCGCGACGACGGCGTCGTTCAAGGACGGCACGCCCTTCACCCTCGTTCCTGATGATCGCACGAGCGGCTGGATCGGCCGTTTCCGTGGCATCGCCGGCAATTCGGCCTTCCAGGTCGCCGGCGAAGTGTCTGCGGAAGAACAGCAAAGCCATGTCGGCTGGGCGTTCCGTGCAAGCTTGCGGGTCGGCCTCTAGCCCCCCGGCTGGCCCCGCATGCAAGGGGGAAGCGACCTCCCTACCCTCGCTTCCCCCTTGCTCAGGAACAAATGAACGAAGAACCCGATGCTTGCACTCGCTATCCCCTCCTCCTGCTCGCCGCGGTTGCACCGCAGGGCATTGGCGCTATATGACGGCTTCGTCAGGGGGACGTATGGCGCACATCGGGGCGGCGCCCACCGGCGAAAGATGGCGTTCCAAAGCAAGCAATCCATGACCCAGTCGCCCGATCGAACCGACGCCGCACAGGGCATCGAAGGCGTATTGCTCGCCAACCGGGATCGGATCGTCCGTTTCCTGGAGGTTCGCGGTGCCGGCGATGGCGCCGAGGACCTGTTCCAGGATCTGTGGATGCGCCTGACCGACCGCCGTACGGGTCCGATTGCCGAACCGCTGTCCTATGTCATGCGCGCCGCGAACAATCTGATGCTCGACCGCTATCGGTCCACCCGGCAGAGCGAGCTCCGCGACCGGGCGTGGGGCGAAGCCTCGGCGATGCAAAGCCCCTCGACCGAAGCCTCGCTGATCTCGCGCGAACAGCTCGCGCTCGTCGAAACCGCAATCACGAACACCGGTGACCGTCCGGCGCGCATCTTCCGCCGGTTTCGCGTCGACGGGCTGAACCAGCGTGACATCGCCAGTGAAATGGGGGTCAGCCTGAGCACCGTCGAGGCTGACCTTCGCAAAGTCTATGCGACGCTTGCGGCGATGCGGAGGCAGTTCGATGCGAGCTGACGCAAACCACAGCGCCGAAGCGCGCGCGATCGACTGGCTGATCCGCCAGCGCGACCCCGCTTTTGCCGACTGGGACGGCTTTGCCGACTGGCTTGGCGAGGACCCCGTTCACGCCGCCGCCTATGATGCGATCGCGAGCCTCGATCAGGATCTCGATGCGCTGCCGAAGGCATCGAGCCCGTCGGTCATGCCGCTGCATCGCGCACCGCGCCGTCCGTCGCGGCGGGCCTGGTTCGGCGGTGCGATCGCGGCCGCATTCGTCGGCGCGATCAGCCTGTCGGGCCTCGGCCTGCTCGATGATCCGGGCCGGATCGAAACCGCGGCGGGCGAACATCGCACCGTCACCCTCGCCGACGGGTCGAAGATCGAAATCAACGGCGGCTCGGTGGTCGAGATCGACGAGGATCGTCCGCGCTTTGCCCGGCTGGAATCGGGCGAAGCGATGTTCCATGTCGTGCATCGCGACGGCGACCCGTTCGTGGTCGAGGCGGGCGGTTCGAGGATCGTCGACCTTGGCACCGCCTTCAACGTCGTGCGGCGCGCGCGCCAGACGAGCGTCGCGGTGTCCGAAGGTGTCGTCCTTTATAACCCCGACCGCGACAATGTCCGTCTCGTCGCCGGCAAGGGGATCGAAGCGCGCGACGATGACCGCAAGGCGCCGACGGTGCGGGATGTCGATGTTGCGAGCGTCGGCGGCTGGCGTACCGGACTTCTCGTTTACAACGACACCCCGCTGGCAGTCGTCGCAGAAGATCTGAAGCGCACCGCGGGGATGCAGGTGAGCATTGCCCCCGATGCGGCCGACGTCTCCTTCCGCGGCGCGCTGATCGTCGACGACGACCGGAGCCGCACGATTGCCGATCTCGCCGCCCTCTCGGGAACGAAGGCCGAGCGGCAAGGCGATGGCTGGATATTGACGCGCTGAGCATGATGCCCCGCCCTTCCCTGATCGCCGCAGCGATATTGCTGGGCCTGCCGGCGCAGGCAATGGCGGCAGAAGAGCGCGCGTTCGACGTTCCCAAAGGTAATTTATCGAGCGTATTGCCGATGATCAGCCGGCAGGCCGGCGTCAGCATCAGCGTCGTCGATGCGAAACTCTGGCAGGCGCGCGTCAAGCCGGTGCGTGGGCGGATGAGTGTCGAAGAGGCGATCCGGCGGCTGCTCGCCGGATCGGATGCCCGCGCGGTGCGCGTGAGCGCGACGAGTTGGCGCATCGAACGCCGTCCGCCGCCGCCGCGCGTTGCCAGTCGTACCCCATCGCCGCGGCAGGCGCCGCAGCCCCGGGCGCGCGAACCATCGACCGATACCGTCGCGGCGGCGCATGAGGAGATCATCGTCACCGCGTCCAAGACCGATCTGCCCTATTCGCACTTTGCGGGCGTCGCCACCCAGCTGGATGGCGGCGATTTGGCGTTTGGCGGCGAACGCGGGATGGATTCGATCCTGTCGCGGACCGCGACCGTGTCCTCGACCCATCTGGGTTCGGGGCGCAACAAGCTGTTCATTCGCGGCATCGCCGATTCCAGCTTTACCGGCCCGACGCAGGCCACCGTCGGACAGTATCTGGGCGACATCCGCCTCAGCTATAATGCGCCCGATCCGGATCTCCGCCTCTACGACATCGACAATGTCGAAATCCTCGAAGGTCCGCAGGGTACGCTCTATGGTGCCGGCTCGCTCGGCGGCATCATTCGCGTTGTCCCGAAAGCGCCCGACCCGCGCGAGATGTCGGTTCAGGCGATCGCGGGCGTTTCGGTGACGCAGCACGGCGACCCGGGCGGCGATATCGCGGCAATCGCCAATCTGCCTGTCGGCGATGATGGTCATGCGTTGCGGTTGGTCGGCTATATGCTGACCGACGGCGGCTATATCGACAATCCGATGCTCGGGCAGAACGACGTCAATCGCGTCCATGTACGCGGCGGCCGCGGAACCTTCCGGTTCGAGGCGGGCGATGACTGGACGGTCGATCTTGGCGGCATCTATCAGGTCATCACGTCCAACGACGCGCAATATGCCGACAAGGACGCGCCGCCGCTGATCCGTAACTCGCTGGTGCAGCAGAATGCCAAGGCGCGCTACGGGCTCGGTACGATCGTGGTGATGAAGGATTGGGGCGACCTCCGCTTCCAGTCGTCGAACGCCTATATCGAACATCGGCTGTTCGAGCGCTTTGACGCCACCGTTCCCGACGGTGATCAGGCGGGAACGGTCGACATCGAACGTCTTTTCTCGCCTTATGATGTCAGCGTGATCAGCGACCGGCCGCGCGTCCTGGACCAGCGCAATGCGACGCGGATGTTCGTCAGCGAGAACAGGCTGTCACGGCCCTATCATGACGGTCTCGGCTGGGTCGTCGGCGTGAGCTTCATCGATAACCGGGCACGGCAGACGCGCGATTTCGGGATCGCGGGGTCGGGAAGCGCCGGGTTTAGCGTCACGTTGCCCGCGCGCGGCGAAACCGCCGCCGGCCCGCCGGCCGAAATCCCGCAGGCTGAAGTCAGCCTGCGCGGTATCAGCGCGATCCTGCCCGGCGTGACCAACCGGATCACCGAAGTCACCGGCTACGCCGAAGCGACGGTCGAGCTGATGCCGGACCTGATCGCAACGGGCGGGCTACGCCTTTCGCACGCGCGGCTCGGCGGCACTGCCGAAGGTCTGGCCTTCGCGCTCGATCCGTCGCAGCGCGCGACGACCGCCGTCCGCAACGAAACCGATCTGCTGCCCTCCTTCTCGTTGCTTGCGAGTCCGCTCGACAATGTCCGGCTCTATGCCCGCTATCAGGAGGGCTTCCGTCCGGGCGGCCTCGCGGTCGACGGAAATTTCGTCCGGCGCTTCCTCAACGACCAGGTGCGGACGTGGGAAGCGGGAATGCGCTTCGGCGACAAGGGCCACAGCCTGATCGACGCCAGCATATCGCTGTCCTACAGCCGCTGGCGCAACATCCAGGCCGACTTCATCGACAGCAACGGTTTCCCGACGACCGCGAATATCGGCGACGGACGTATCACCAGCCTGTCGGGTGCGATTGCGATGCGGCCGACCGAGACGCTGACGTTCGAACTCGGCGGGGTCTATAACCATAGCCGCGTCGATGATTTCGCGGCGCAGATCCTGCCGGTGTACGATACGGCTCCAGGCAGGCTTGGCCGCATTCCGAACGTTGCAAAGCACGCCGTTCGTGGTTCGGTCAACTATGCTACCGTGATCGACGACGAGGATTTTCGCGTCAACGGCTGGGCCAGCTATATCGGACCCTCGCGGCTCGGGATCGGCCCCGTTCTCGGCGAGAGTCAGGGCGATTATGTCGACACCGGTCTGGCGATGCGGATCGGCAACGCCCGCCGCGGGCTGTCGCTGACCCTCACCAACCTGTTCGATTCCCGCGGCAACCGCTTTTCGCTCGGCACGCCCTTCGTCGAAGGCAATGAAGGTTTCCTGACGCCACTCCGCCCCCGCACCCTCCGGATCGCCGTCGACGTCGCTTATTAGCGCGTCGCGGTTTCGGGGTGGGGAGCTGTCCCTTTTGTGCACCCCGGCGAAAGCCGGGGCCAAGGGCGGTCACACGCAGGTCCCGCTGGAATTCTGGGCCCC
>NZ_DASWTD010000336.1:0-9571 GCF_036402335.1 Sphingopyxis sp.
AATTTGACGCCCGACATGCGAAGCCGTGCCAGCGCCGTGGAGATGACCCTGCTCTTGGTCGAGTTCGCCTCGATCGTGAAGAGAACACCCTCGACCCGCCGCGCGATCAGGGGCGCGTCGGCTAGGCCGAGCAGTGGCGGCGAGTCGACCAACACATGGTCGAAACGCTCCGTCAGCAAACCGATCAACAAGGGCAAGCGATCGCTTCCAAGCAGTTCAGCGGCATTCGGCGGCATCTTGCCAGCCGTGATATAAGAAAAACCATATTGCGGGAGCATGCTGATCATGCCCTCGAGATTGTCGTCGCCCGACAGATAATGGCTAAGCCCGGCGTCGTTCGGGACCTTCAGATAGCGGTTGAGCGACGGATTGCGGATGTCGGCATCAACGAGGATGACCGACTTGCCCGTCGCCGCCAACACGGTGGCGAGACACAGCGCGGAGTTGCTCTTTCCTTCCTGCGGCCGCGACGATGTAAGCATGATCGATTTCGGCGCGCCATGCGACGTAAGAAACGAAAGGTTCGTCATCAACGAGAAATAGGCTTCGTAAATCGCGGATTTTTTGTCGAGCACCGCTTCGGCCACTTCCTGGTCGACCACTTCGGGGATCGCTCCCAGCAGTGGCAGGCCGAAGCGGTTCACGACTTCCTGCGGATCGCGGATCGAATTGTCGATCTTCTCCAGGATCAGGACCACCGCTGTCGCTGCGAGAACGCCGAGCAGAAGTGCGACGGCCAGATTGAGCGGCAAGTTCGGGCTCGAAGGTCGGTCGGCCGCCTTCGCCCGATCGACGAGCGAGATATTATTCGTCCCGACGCCCGCTACGCCAATCTCCTTATATCGCTGCAACAAACCGTCGTAGAGTTGCCGGTTCGAATCCACCTCGCGCTGCAGGATCGCCATCTGAATGGAATCGCGCTGCTGGCTGTCATATCTCGTCGTCAGTCCATCAAGCTCGGCTTGCAAATCTCTTTCGCGCTTGACCGCGGCATTATAGGCTTCGCGATTGCTTTGCGACGACCGCCCGGTTTCCGCGTTGATACTGCGATCAAGGTTGGCGAGCTGCGCGCGCACCGCCACGACCGACGGATATTCGTCATGGAAAAGCGTCCTCAACCGCGCGAGTTCGGCCTCTGCCTCGGCGCGCTTCTGACGCAGGCTGCCGATCGTCGGCGCGTTGATTTGAGCATTGCCCGTCAAGGTGTTGGCGAGTTCGGCTTCGGCGGCAATGCGTTGTTCGCGGGCACGCGCGAGAGCCTTGCTGATCTCCGAAATATCCGAGCCTACCAGCGTCTCCGTCTGCGTTTTCCCGTTAAGATCGGTATCCGACGAGATCGTGACGATGCCCTTGCTCGTCGCATAGTTGATCAGCGACCGCTCCGAGTTTTCGAGGCTGCGCCGCAGATTTTCAAGCCGCGTCTCCAGATATTTGCGCGCGTCCGAGGTCGCGGAAAACCGTCGATCGATGCTGGCCTGCACGAATTGCGTGACCCAGAGGTCGGCAAGCTTCGCCGAAAGCTGCGGCGACGGCGATGAAAAGCTGATATCGACGAGGCTCGATGTACGCACGGGCGACACGGTCAGCTGTCCGAGCAATATTTCCACGGCCTGATTGGTGCGGTCGAGCCGCTCGGCGCTCGTCATGTCCCGCTCGGGACTTTCGAGCTTGAACGCCGCGATGAAGGCCTTGTCGGCTGTCAGGTTGCCGGCGCGGATCACGCGCTCGGCAAGCGACCGCGACTGAAGAAGCGAATATTGCGTGTTGTAGAACGCGACCTCATCGGTGAGCGTCCGGTCGCGCTCGCCCGCAACGGTCGTCGCGACCGGCGAATCCGGGAGGATTTCGATGCGGGCGGTCGAGGTATATTGCGGTGTCGAAACAAAGGTCGCGAGCAGGCCGAGCAGCAGTGCCGCAACCACCAGGCCCATGACGATATAGCGGTGGCTATAGAGCGCTATCATGACCTGCTCGGGGCTCGGCAACGCCGATCCCGAACTGCGTTCGTCTTCCTTGGGAACAACTGCCCCTTCATAAGGCGAAGCGGACGGCAGCCCGTTATACTGATTATCCATGTTCGTTGCCGTCCCCAACTAGAATTCGCGGGCCAGAAGAATGACCGGCGAGAGAAGCGCTGGCACCGTCTGCAGCAAATCCTTGAACATGCGCCGCTGCGGCGAGTCGCCAACGATCACGACGTCGTTCGGGAAGATTTCCGGATCCGCATAGTTGCCCCGACGAATACCCTCAAGGTTGTAGATCCCGACATATTGCTTGTTTCCGACCCCGCGGAACACGACGACGTCCTGCAATTTGGCGAATTCGGTCACGCCGCCTGCCAGCGCCACGGCGCGCATCAGCGTCACCCGGCCCACGACCGGATAGGACCCGGCGCGATTGACCTGCCCATCGACCGTCACCGACATCGACTGCAGTGCGAGGGCATTGCTGGGCGACTTGAAGTTGACCGTGACCTGCGGGTTTCGGACATAACGACCACCCAGCTTGGTCCGGAGCTCCGTCGCGATGGCGTCCGGCGTCTTGCCGGCCGCGGCGATCGTTCCCACCAGCGGGAAAGCAAAATTACCTTCGCCATCGGTCATGATGTCGCGCTGCATTTCATCGACGCCAAACACCTCCACGCGCAATTCTGTGAAGGGGCCGACAAAGGCGAGGCGCGTCGAACGGATCACGTCACCGGCCTGAGGCTCGGGCAGGCTCGCCAGCAAGGACACGGGCGTGTCAGGTGCGCTGGCAACCGGCGGCGGATCCTTCACGCAACCTGCCAGTGAGGCGGCGGCCAGCAAGGCAAAGAGATATCCTGTTTTCATGGCGGGTTATCGAATTCCGATTCCTGACGGTCGTCGTGGCTATAGACACTCAAAAGGCGCCTGCAAGCTAATTAGGTGCGTTCATTTGGTCGTTACGTGGACAACAAAACAAGACTATCAATAGGATAGCCATCACTTGAAGCGACGGCATGCGGAGCGGATAGTCGACAAAGCTGACCATCACGAAAAGTCCTGCGATGACGAGCACCGGAAAGCGATAGTCGCCGCGATACCCCTTGACGAGATTTCGCGTCCCAGCGGCGGCGAACTTGCGTCCGAGCCAGACCAGCGTGGCGAATGCGACCAATATGAAAGGCAACCCTCCCGTAATCACCAGTTCGATCCAGTCGTTATGGGCGTGGTTGAAATAGCTCGGGCTCAAGAGAGCATCGGGCTCGAACATCTTGTAGACCCCCGCAAAGGAGCCAAATCCACTGCCCGTTCCCCAATAGGTTTCCGCCATAGCTCGAACAGTGGGCCACGCCTGGACGCGCAATTCTCCGGCTAGGTCAGCACCAGACGCGCGGTCGATGGCCGAAATGCGGCTCGATAGCGACAAGACCGTCACCAGCAGCCCGATCAGCAGCAACGGCGGCGCATAGGCGAACGCGCGTTGCCACGATCGCGCCGCCGATTGCCCGCGACCTGGTCGTTGGTCCTTTGTCCTCATGGCAAGGAGGATCATGGCATATCCGGCCGAAAAGGCGATGACGCCTGCGACGAATCCTGACCGGGATCCGATGAGCGCCGTCGTGATCGTCAAAAGAACGATTACGAAGCCGAGCACTCCGACCGTCAACTTGTCGCGGCGCGACTTCATATATTCGTCGCGCATCAACATGGCCGCGAGGACGACCGCTAACGCGAGGAACAGCGCGTGGTGATTGCGGTTGGCGAACAGGCCGACCATCATCCCCTCGTTGGTTATTCTATAGAGATAGGCGGCACTACCGGCTCCCGACAAAATCTGAACGAGACCCAGCAACGCGCCGATCCCGGCAAGGGCCACCAGCGTGTAGATCAGGAGCGGGTAATCGTTCGGGTGCACACGTGCAGTGACGAACAGCGCAGCGAACGGCACCGTCATCGACAGCAGACTGTTCCATGTCAGCGACGGCGTCAGCGATATCGGACGCCAGAGGTCGGCCAGTCCCACCAGATGGTCGATCGCCGCGATCGGCTCACGCCCCGGCAGAGCCTGCCACCATTGCGGCGGCAAGGGGATGAGCTGGATCGCCATCCACAGCGACAACGCGAGGAGAAGCAGTAACGGGACGCGAATGCGGCGCCAGTCTTCAGCGCGCAACCCCGCGGCCGCCCAGAAGGCGAAGAGCACCGCGCCGCCGCGCAGAAAAGGCATCGAGGCGGTGTCGCTACGCGATCCTCCGCCAAGCAGGAAGGCCATGACGAGAAACGCGACCGGCGCCCACCGAAGAACAAGATGATCGTCCCATTGCGGCGCGGCGGCGAGGGTTCTGGTTCTGTTGTTCATTCCGCTGCTGCTTGCTGTCGATCAGGAGACGTACGCCCGCTCTCGCGGCGCGGGACCCTTAAACCCCCGATTCCGATGTTGCAAGAATAGCGAGTTCCCGCGCGATCGATCCGGCTCGTATTTGGCGGGCTTGAACGCACACTCGCAAGTCAGCGTCCCGAAACGCCGGCACTTTTCTGAAGGATTCCTTCGCCAACCTCGTCCGAGCGCGCGAACAGATACCAGCGCTGGTGGCCCTCGAGGCCGATCGCCGCAAGCGCTCCGCTGCGGAAAGCGCCGATATCGACGCCGATCCGGTTGGCCTGCTCATCGGGTTCGCTGGTGATGCTATGGCCATGGATGATCATCTTGCCATGGTCACCCAGGTCGTCGAGAAACTCGTCGCGTATCCAGCGCAGATCGGAGAGCTCCTGCCGATCGAGCGGCACGCCGGGACGCACGCCGGCATGGACGAACGCATAGTCGCCGATCTCGATCACATCCTCGCCGCGACCAAGAAAATCGACATGCTCGGGGGGAACCATGTGCGGCAAACGCTCGGCGACCTCCTCAAAGGTGGCGCTGTCGAAACATTCATCGCCGCGCCAATAGCTGCGAACGGTCGCATCGCCGCCGATCCGCATGAAATAGCGCAGCCGCCGCACGTCGCCGGTCAACGCCGCGAGGAAGCATTCCTCGTGATTTCCGATCAGGAGCCGTGTGTCCGGAAACTCGCCCCTGAGCCGCATGGCGCGTTCGACCACCCGGTCCGAATCGGGGCCCCGATCAACCAGATCGCCCAGCAATATCAGCGTAATGGCCGCCGGCGGACGCGCTGCATGATCGGCGCGGATCGAATCGATCATTCGCGCGAACAGGTCGTCGCGCCCGTGGATGTCGCCAATGGCATAAACCCGCTGTCCTTCGGGTATCGCGTATCCACTGCGCGCCGGCGGGGCCGGCTTGGTCTTGCGCTTCCAGAACATCAGTTAAAAATGGCTCCAACGTCAAATCGCGAGTAACGGAGTCGTCGTGCGGCCCGAGAACCGCATTGCGCGCTCTCTACCATGCCCTCCACCGATGGCAACCTACGCGGTCCGCCCCGAAAAGTTGCATGCGCGGCACAATATCGGCGCACGGCCTGCCCGATACTCCTTAAGAGTGTCATAAGCATTTTTCAGCTAATAGGCGATCAGCCATCGACGCACGGCGCCAACGATGACATGCCGCGCAGTCCGGAGACCAAAGATATGAAAATAATGACAGTTTTCGGGACACGCCCGGAAGCGATCAAGATGTTTCCCGTCGTCCACGCGCTGCGCGAGCAGGCCGGTGTCGACGTGCGCGTCTGTGTCACCGCACAGCACCGCCAGATGCTCGACCAGGTTCTTCATATCGCCCGCATCACGCCCGATATCGATCTTGACGTCATGCAGGCCAACCAGTCGCTCGATGGCCTGCTCGCGCGCCTTGTCGTCGGGCTGGGCGAGACATTCGACGTCGAAAAACCTGACCGTATCCTCGTCCACGGCGACACGCTGACGACGATGGCCGCGACGCTTGCCGCCTATTTCCGCAAGATACCCGTCGGCCATGTCGAGGCAGGGCTGCGCAGCGGCAATATCTATCATCCGTGGCCCGAGGAGGTGAACCGCAAGGTCACGGGGGCAGTCGCCGACCTTCACTTCGCGCCCACCGAGACCGCCGCGGCAGCGCTGCGCGCCGAAAATGTCCCCGCCGACCGCATCCATATAACGGGAAACACCGTGATCGACGCGCTATTGGCGACAACGGCGCGGATCGGGGAAGAGCCGGCACTTGCAGCGGGCCTCGACCCGCTCGTCGATCGCTTCGCGGGCAAACGGATCATTGCCGTCACCTCGCACCGCCGCGAGAATTTCGGCGACGGTATGAAAGCCATTGCCGATGCGATTGCCGCCATTGCGGCGCGTGACGACGTCGCGGTTGTCTTTCCGGTCCATCCCAACCCGCATGTCCGCGCCGCGATGGAACCGATCCTGGGCGGCCTCAACAATGTCGCGCTGATCGATCCGCTCGACTATCCGCACTTCGTCCGCCTGCTCGCGACATCCGAACTGGTGCTCACCGACAGCGGCGGGGTGCAGGAGGAAGCGCCGTCGCTCGGCAAGCCGGTGCTGGTGATGCGCGAGACGACCGAGCGGCCCGAAGGCATCGAAGCGGGCACCGCGCGGCTTGTCGGAACCGACAAAGCGCGTATTGTTTCCGAAATTTTCAAGCTTTTGGACGACAAGGACGCCTATTCAGCCATGGCCCGTGCGCATAATCCCTTCGGTGACGGCACGGCGGCAAGACAGATTGCGGAGATAGTTGCGCGTGCCCATTGATATGGAACAGAAGGTCACGGTCCTCGGGCTCGGCTATATCGGCCTGCCGACCGCGGCGCTCATCGCGCGTTCGGGCTGCAAGGTCACGGGCGTCGACGTCAGCCAGCATGTCGTCGACACGGTCAACAACGGCAAGGTTCATATCGAGGAAGTCGACCTCGACGGCCTTGTCCAGGGCGTCGTCTCGCGCGGAGCGCTGACGGCATCGATCGCCGTCGTGCCCGCCGACACCTTCGTCATCGCCGTTCCGACCCCGCACGACGAAGAGCATCGCCCCGATATCAGCCACGTGCTCTCCGCTGCACGCGCGATTGCGCCGCAGCTTGAGGCCGGCAATCTCGTCATCCTCGAATCGACCTCGCCCGTCGGCACGACCGAAAAGGTCGCGGCGCTGCTTGCCGAACTTCGCCCCGACCTCAAGGTTCCGGGCGCGTGCAGCGGTGCTGCCGACATCTTCGTCGCTTATTGTCCCGAACGCGTCTTGCCGGGGCGTATCCTCGTCGAGCTCGTCGACAACGACCGCTGTATCGGCGGCATCACTCCGCGTTGCGCGCGGCGCGCGATGACCTTTTACCGCCAGTTCGTGCGCGGCGCCTGCGTCACCACCTCGGCGCGCGCCGCCGAAATGGTGAAGCTCGTCGAGAACAGCTATCGCGACGTCAACATTGCCTTCGCCAACGAGCTGTCGATGATGGCCGAACATATGGGCGTCGACGTCTGGGAGGTGATCCGCCTCGCGAACCGTCATCCGCGCGTCAACATCCTCCAGCCGGGCCCCGGCGTCGGCGGCCATTGCATCGCGGTCGATCCCTGGTTCCTCGTCCACGGCGCCCCCGACCACAGCCGCCTGATCCGCACCGCGCGCGAGGTCAATCTCGCCAAGACCGCGCATGTCATCGGTGCCGCCGAGATGCTCGTCTCGCAGCATCCGAAGGCACGCGTCGCCTGCCTCGGCCTCGCTTTCAAACCCAATATCGACGATTTCCGCGAGAGCCCGGCGGTCGAAGTCGCTGCCGCGCTCGCACACCGCTTCGGCAAGCAGATCGAGATCGTCGAGCCCTATGCGCGCGGCCTGCCGATGGAATTCGCAGGCACCGGTGCGGAACTAATCGATCTCGACAGCGCTTTGGCGACATGCGACCTGCTGATCGTCCTCGTCGACCATGACCTGTTCAAATCGATCCCGCTCGAGGAGCGCGGCGACAAGATCGTCTATGACACGCGCGGTCTCTGGCTCGATCAGCCCGGCAGCGGCAACGGCAACCGCCTGCACCGCGCGGCCTGATGCGTCGCGCGTGACGCTGGCCGCGCCGCATCACAAGGTGACGCCATGCTGACTCGTCTCGAAACCATTATCGTCGAAAAGCCTTGGGGTCGCATCGACATTCCAGGCGCATTCGGCGATTTCGGCGGCCGCCGGATTGGCGAGATATGGTTCTCGAACCCCGCCGGCGACGATGCGCCGGTCATGGTCAAGTTCCTCTTCACCTCCGAACGGCTCTCGATCCAGGTCCATCCCGGCGATGAGGCGGCGCAAGCGGCCGGTTTCCCGCGCGGCAAGGAAGAGTGCTGGCTAGTCCTGTCCGCCGGGCGCGATGCCGAACTCGGCGTCGGGCTCAATGTCGAAACCACGCGCGAGGCAATACACGATGCCGCCCTCGACGGCTCGATCGTCGACATGATCGATTGGCGACCGTCAAAGGAGAATGATTTCGTCTACAACCCCGCAGGCACGATCCATGCGATCGGCGGCGGGCTGACCGTTGTGGAGGTGCAGCAGAATGTCGACTGCACCTATCGTCTCTATGATTATGGCCGCCCGCGCGAACTTCACCTCGATGAGGCGGTGAAGGTATCGCATCCCGGAGCGGTTCACGACCCGCGCGACACGGTGGTCGATCCGCACGCGAACCGGATGCTCGTCCGCGGGCCCCATTTCCATCTCGCGCAACTCGCCGGGCCAATTGACGCCTCGGTGCTTGAACAGGCGACGGGCGAGTTGACGTTCGTACCGCTTTCAGCCGGCTGCCGCGTCGCCGACGAAAGCGTAGCGCTTGGCGAGGCGGTACTGCTTACCGATCCGCAGTCGATCGAGATCGACGACGGCTCCCGCGCGCTCCTGACCTGGCCCGCCTGACGGGGCAGTCCCCCTCCCCTTGCGGCCTCGCCCGCCATCTCCCATATCCCGGCCCATGACCAATCCCCATGCGCAAAGTGCCGCGCCCTGGCACGGAACCACCATCCTTTCCGCCCGCAGCGCCGACAAGGTCGTCATCATCGGCGACGGCCAGGTATCGATGGGGCAGACGGTGATGAAGCCCAATGCCCGCAAGGTGCGCCGCCTCCACGACGGCGGCGTCATCGGCGGCTTCGCAGGCGCGACCGCCGACGCCTTCACCCTGTTCGAACGCCTCGAAGCCAAGCTCGAACGCCACAATGGCCAGTTGCTCCGCGCCGCGGTCGAACTCGCCAAGGACTGGCGCACCGACAAATATCTCCGCAACCTCGAAGCAATGATGATCGTCGCCGACAAGGAGGTCACGCTCGTCATCACCGGCAACGGCGACGTGCTTGAACCGAAGGGCGGGATTGCCGCAATCGGCTCGGGCGGCAATTTCGCGCTGTCCGCCGCGCGCGCGCTCGTCGACTATGAAAAAGATCCCGCCGTGCTCGTTCGCAAGGCGATGGAAGTTGCCGCCGATATCTGCGTCTATACCAACGACCAGTTCACCCAAGAAATCATCGAAATCCGGGCATAATCACATGAACAAGGATCTGACTCCCAAGGCGATCGTCGCTGCGCTCGACACGCATATCATCGGCCAGGACGCCGCCAAGCGCGCGGTCGCGGTGGCGCTGCGCAATCGCTGGCGCCGCCAGCAGCTGTCGGCCGATCTGCGCGA
>NZ_DASWTD010000337.1:0-9286 GCF_036402335.1 Sphingopyxis sp.
CAGGAGGTGTTCGCACGGTTGCTCGGCAGCGGGGCGCTTGAACGCCTCGAAAATCCGGCCGCCTATCTGTCGCGGATCACCCGCAACCTGCTGATCGATCGCTCCCGCCGGAAACAGCGCGGCCAGCGGATCTTCTTTCCACTCGACGAGGACCGTATCCCGCCGACGCCGCCCGAACAGACACGGCGGATCGAGGCGATCGACTTGCAGCGCCTCTATCGGCGTACCGTTCGCGCGATGCCACCCAAGACCCGTCGCGTCTTCGTGATGCACCGCGTCCGCCGCCTGACCTACAAGGAAATCGCCGCCGAGCTTGGCGTCTGCATTCAGACCGTCGATTACCATATGATGCGCGCGCTCGCGCTCTGCCGCGTGGCCATCGCGGCGCAATGGTGAGGCGCTGATCATGACCGACAAGCGCCGCCGCACCGCGATATTGAGCCTGCCCGCGCTCCCGCGCGCGCTGTTCCTGCTCCATAACTTCTACGGCGTCGAAATCGGCGCGATGGCAGAGGAGCTTGGGACGGATAGCGACATCATCAACGCCTGCCTTGCCGACGCGCGCGCGATCGTTCGAGCGCACGTCTGCTATACAGACCCGGTGCCCGACATGAGGTCGGCGACCGCCGCCTTGCAGGCGCGGTTGCAGCGCGACTATCGGCAATCGATCGCGACCGCTTTCGCCGAAAGCGGCTATCCGGGCGACATCGCGTGGCCCGATCCGATTGCCGACATCGCAGCCGATCAGGAAGCGGCGGCGGTGTTCCTCGTCGCACAGTTGCCGACGGCGCTACGCACGACAGTCGCGCGGTCGCGCCGGGCCGATGTTGCCACGATCGATCAATGGCGCTTTGTCGGACCGTGGCGCCGGCGTCGGCGCGACCGCCTGTGGCGCGTCAACGACGCGCTCCGATGCGCGGGCTGGCAACCGTTCGACGAATGGCTGGCCGACCGCCTCGTTCCCGATCATCTCTACCCGCACGGCTATGCGGAGTACTGCCGACGGCGGCGCCCCTTGCCGGAGGAAAAGCCGATGACGGTGGCCGAAGCCGATGGGAAGGAGATGGCCGACATGGTGCAGGTTCCGGGACGGCTGCTCGACCAACCCGAGCTTACCCAGCAGGTGTGGGTTCTCTTCCATCATTATGGCCGGTCCTATGAAGAGATCGCTCGGCGGCTTGGCATCAGCCGTGCCAGTGTCAAACGACGCCGGAAGCAGGCATGGTATGCGATCCTCGGCGAGACCTATCCGTCGCTGGCCTCACGCATTCGCTTCAACCTCATGGTGAAACGGCTGTCGTTCGAATGGCGATGGGAGATCATCCGATCCGCGCTTTACGGATAAGGGATCGATACACCGCTTGCCGCACCACCCTCGAAGCGGGCACGCCATGCGTGCCTGTTACTGGCCGATAGATTACGCGCGCTGATGGAGAATGGGGCAGGCCGGGGTGCGGTTCGTCGCAAACCGGCTTGGAAATCAATATCTGGTTAACCATTGTATCGGACGATAGCGGCATCGCAATTCGGATGCCGCCTGCCTCCTTACCCCCCACAACCGGCGGCATCACGAAGGGCGGCGCGACATAGCTGATCCCTTGTTCGCGCCGCCCGTTCGCTTTCGCCCGCCCGGCGGAAGCAATGAAGGGTCCCGCCCCCTGACAGAACCCTTCGACCTCGCTCGCGGGGAGATTGGAGCGAGGCCATCTCGTGCCACTTCGTTGCCCTGCAAAATGCCCCGCCGGTCGGCGGGGCAGGTTCGGTAAGGGTCACTTGGAAACCAGGAATGTGATCGCCGATGCAACGCGCCGGCGGCGCGCTGGTTCCCTGTGTCCGCCTCGGAACTCCGATCCTTGAAGCAACGGCAAGATGCGTGCATGTCAATGACTGGCGAATATTTCGGGGACTGCGAGAAAGCGATGGAGATTACGATGGAAGATCAGGAAATGCTCGTCACGCTGACGGCCGATATTGTCGCGGCGCACGTCAGCAACAACAGCGTTGCCATATCGGATATTCCGCTCGTCATTCGATCGGTGCATGATGCGCTTGCAGGTCTTGGCAGTGCCGAAGAACCGGAAGTCAAACAGGAGCCGGCCGTCTCGATCCGCGCATCGGTGAAACCCGATTACATTGTCTGTCTCGAAGACGGGAAGAAGCTCAAGATGCTGCGGCGCCATCTGATGACGCATTACGGCATGACCCCCGAAGACTATCGCGCCAAATGGAAGCTGCCGAAGGATTACCCAATGGTCGCGCCGAACTATGCCGAGAAGCGCCGCGTGCTGGCGAAGGCGATCGGTCTCGGCACCAAGGGCCGCGGCCGCGGGCGTAAGAAGACCATCACGCGCCGCGCGAAATAACCGTCAGACCTTGGTGTCGGCCTGCCGGTCGCGCGCATCGACGATCCTTACCGGTCGCGAGGCCACCGAAAGCTCTATCTGGAACAAGAAGTAATCAGGACTGGAGGCGGTTCACCTCCGGTACTTCACGATGTCAGCTTGGATTGCTGTTCTTGACTTTGGTATAGGGGACGAACTCGTCAAGCCCGACCCAGCCTGACGGCCATCCGCGAGCCGGTCGTCACCTTCGCGGTCGTATGTTGCATCGCCCGAAGATGACGAACTCCTCTTGCTCGATCAGCCGCGCCTCGAAACCGGCGTCGAGCCAGGCGCGTGATTGCACGCCGGAGCGGTCATCGCACCACCAAGCTATATTGGCTGCGGCCTTGGGCAGCGGCGCTCCGATCAGGCCCTCGATCTGTGCGAGCGTGAGTTCCACTTCCTGTCCGCCGTTGCGAACGGCCCACCGGCGCAGGAATACACCAAGGGCGTCATATTTGCCCATACGCCATCCTTTCCAGCCGGACACATCCTGCGGTCAGCCTGCGCGTCTGCCAGAAGCAGGCATGGAGGCGGCGCGGTTCAAGCACGCGGCAAGGTGAGGAGAATGACCGGCGGAAAGCCTCCCCCTTTGGTCGTAAGATAGGGCTGCCCCGACGATTCATTTTGCCTGACGATGACGTCGACCTCCTCGTTCCCGAAATGCACCCAAAAGCGATGCGTTCCATCGCTGATCCAATCGATGATCTGGTCGACGAGAAACAGGCTGGTGCCGACCTGCACCGCGTCGACGTGGTGCGTGCGCATATTGCCTCCCGCCTGACGGACGGCGACAATCTCGTAATCAGCCATGCTTCACCTCCATCGGCACACGCCGCGGAAAGGATCGCTGGTCAGGCGGTCGTTTCGGCTTGCTGGTCGAGCGCATCAGCGATCATCGCCGAGAGCGATTCCTCGGCACGGATGCGTGCAACCGGGTCTTTCGCATCGAGATCGCGCCTGATCCACTGCGGCGCGCGCTCGACCACCCGGAGAATGGTGTCGGTCAGTTCCCGCGTCATGGCGCGCTCATGGCATCGGAGGCCATTGTCAGGCAACGACTTTGCGGTGAATGCCAGCAGCGCGGTCGAGTCTTCCCTGTCCTCAATTCCAGCACCAACTTTATCGCCAAAAGATTGTCGGTGCCGCGATCGGCAGCTATCCATGAAGGCATGGATCTGGATTTCATCAAACGCCTGTCAAGGACTCGCGCAGGCTTGGCCCTGTTGACGCTGGCCGCAGCCGCCGCGATCTTTCTCGCCGGGACGCGCGCTGGCGAGTTCATCGCCTTCGTGACAGGCGCCGCCGGATAACGTTGGCGTAGCAATAGCCGATTGCCCGCGATCCGCGACACCTTGCGCCGGGAATGGCGACCGCCATTTCCTCGACTGGTCCACATGCCCGACGGTAGCGCCCAATTATCCTGAGAAGCGCCGCGTGCTCGCGAAGGCGATCGGACTCGGCACCAAGGGGCAATGCGGTTGGCGACCGCGCCGTAAGAAATAGCGGCGAATCTCGGGCTGTCGCACCGGCGTGTTGATCGAGCACAGTCGCCGTTCGGCCCGAGGAGGACCATGCCGAAAAGCGTAATGCCGACATATGCCGCCGCCACGCGATATCCCGCACACCAAAGGGTCAATCAGTCCTTGAACAAGCGGGCGCTCAAGGCTTTTAGCGGCTTGCGTGCCAACTGAAGATAATACCACGCCAAGCCGGCACAACTGCCGAGTGCGAGCATGGCAATCAGGACCGGCGCGCTGGCCCATTGTTCGGCGGACATGGCGTTTGCGGCGTCGACGAGGCCCGGCGCAAATTTTGCGAATGCGTAGGCGTAAAAGGCGGCAACCGTTGATGCGCCGGCGCTGAAGAAGCAAAGCAGCCAGGTCGGCTGTCGCGTCCATTTCTTGGGCTTTCTGCGATTGCGTTCGAACGCGGTGACAAGTTTGCGGTAAGATTTCAGCATCATGTTTCTCCCGAGTTTAGGTTTCCGCCGAAAGGATTCGCTTTCTGCGAAGCCAAGCCTCCCGGACGGCGGGTGAGAACGCAATTGGAAACCGGATGCTCAGGGATCGAAAGCCCGTCGGCCGCGTCGGCGCCATAGCCGCAAATGCTGTTCGCGTTCGTCACCGCGTAGCTTTGCTGCCGCATCGACAAGCAACCCGAAGAGCACCGCGCGATCGTCGTCGGTCAGTTCGACGAGTTCGGCCTTAACGACGAGGCCGCCCAGTTCAACCAGTTGGCGCGTTCGCTCACGGCGTTTAACAACCCATTCGCGCATGTCAGTCCGCGCCTTTCGTGCTTCAAGCCGATGCCCCGCCGCCCGAGAGCGGTAGAGTGCCCTCCGGCTGATGCTCAGGTCGCGCCGCAGACCTGCGTACCGAGCGCTGAAAGAAGCCCGCGCCCGCCTTGCGCCAGCCCTCCTTCGTGTTTGGATCCTTCATCGCCACCGCGCCGAGCAATGCGCCGGCGAGCATGTCGGTGTCGATCGCATCGGCGCCGGTCGCGATGATGAGTTCGCCGAGTTGGCGAACACGGCGTTCCTTGAGCAGCTTTGCCTTGTCGGCGAGCGCTTGCAGTTCCGAATCAAAATCCCGTGGCTTACGCATCGCAAAGTCTCCATTGAGTGACGATGCAGCCATGATAGAAGAAGGACGCTGGTGATGCAGTAGAGTCGTCGGGACGTCGTGACACCGCCTAGTCCCTGCCCGGATTTTATTCGGGAAGGGCGCGCTTATACGTCGTGCCGACGTGCCCGTTTTGCTGTAAATGGTGCGCCCTCATGGCGATCTACCATTTCTCGGCAAAGGTTATTTCGCGCGCCGCCGGCAGCAGCGCGGTGGCAGCCGCAGCCTATCGTTCGGCCGACCGACTGCACGACGAGCGGCTTGGTCGCAGCCATGACTTCTCGAACAAGGCCGGCGTCGTGCACAGCGAAGTGCTGCTCCCTGAAGGTGCGCTCGAGGAGTGGCGCGACCGCGAGAAGCTCTGGAATGACGTCGAGGCGGCGGAGGTACGCAAAGACGCGCAGCTCGCCCGCGAGGTCGAGTTCGCGATCCCGCGCGAGATGACCGAGGCGCAGGGGATCGAGTTGGCGCGCGACTTCGTGGCGCGCGAGTTCGTCGAGCGCGGCATGATCGCCGATCTCAATGTCCATTGGGACATCGGTGCCGATGGGCTGGCGCGGCCGCACGCGCATGTGATGCTGACGATGCGCGAGATCCGCATTGGAGAAGATGGATCAGCCGAGTTCGGCGCCAAGGTGCGCGAGTGGAACCGCACCGAGCTTCTCACCCACTGGCGCGAAGCGTGGGCGGAACATGTGAACGAGCGGCTCGCCGGGCTCGACATCGATGCGCGCGTCGATCACCGCACACTCAAAGCACAGGGGATCGACCTTGAACCACGGCACAAGATCGGCCCTGCCGCGTCGCGCATGGCGGCGGAAGGATTGGAAGCTGACCGGGCCGGCGAGCATATCGAGATTGCCCGCGCGAACGGTGGCAAGATCATCGCCAACCCATCGATCGCGCTCGACGCGATCACGCACCGTCAGGCGACATTTACGAACCGCGACCTCGCCATATTCGTGCATCGGCAGAGCGACGGGAAGGATCAGTTCGATGCGGTGATGGCGGCGGTCAAATCGTCACCCGATCTGGTCGCGCTCGGTAAGGACGGGCGCGGCGAGAACCGCTTCACCTCGCGATCGATGGTCGAAACCGAACAACGGCTCGAACGCGCGACGGCGACGCTCGACGCGCGGCGCAATCACGCTGTTGCCGAGCGCCATCGCGAACGGGCGCTCGCGGGCGCGTCGGCGCGCGGGCTCGAGCTCTCGGCCGAGCAGCGCGGAGCGTTCGAACATGTCACATCGGCACGCGGCGTCAGTAATGTCATCGGTTATGCCGGAACGGGGAAGAGCGCGATGCTCGGTGTCGCCCGCGAGGCGTGGGAGACGGCGGGCTATCAGGTACAGGGAGCAGCCTTGTCCGGCATCGCGGCCGAAGGGCTCGAGCATGGCTCGGGGATCGGCTCGCGCACGCTCGCCAGCCTCGAGCACCAATGGGCCAACGATCGCGAACGGCTGACCGACAAACACATCCTCGTCATCGACGAGGCCGGCATGGTCGGCACGCGCCAGCTCGAACGCGTCGTGTCTGAAGCCGAACGCCAAGGCGCCAAGGTCGTGCTGGTCGGGGATCCGCAGCAGCTTCAGGCGATCGAGGCGGGCGCAGCGTTCCGCGCCGCGGCCGAGCGACACGGTGCCGTCGAGATCATCGACATTCGCCGCCAGCAGGAAGAATGGCAGCGCGAGGCGACGCGCGAGCTGGCGACGGGAAGGACGGGCGAGGCGATCGGTCGCTATGCCGAGGCCGGCTTTGTCCATGCGGCCGATACGCGCGACGCCGCGCGCGCGGAACTCGTCGATGCGTGGGATCGTGACCGGCAGGCATATCCCGACGCCAGCAGGATTATTCTCACCCACACCAATGATGAGCGCGAGCAGCTCAACGGCGCTGTGCGCGAGCGCCTCAAGGCGAGCGGGCCGCTCGGCAATGAGGTCGCGCTCTCCGTTGAGCGCGGCGAACGCGCGTTTGCGTCGGGCGACCGCATCATGTTCCTGAAGAACGAACGCGATCTCGGCGTGAAGAACGGCTCGCTTGGCAGCGTCGAAAGCGTGAGCCCGGCGCGCATGGCGGTGACGCTCGACGACGGGCGGCGCGTCGCGTTCGATCTGAAGAACTATGCCCATATCGATCACGGCTATGCCGCGACCATCCACAAAGCGCAGGGCATGACCGTCGACCGGGTCCAGGTGCTCGCGACGCAGGGGGTAGACAGCCACTCGACTTACGTCGCGCTGTCCAGGCATCGCGAGCAGGTCGATCTATATTATGGCCGCGACGATTTTGCGACCCGGAACAAGCTCGTGCGCGCCGCCTCGCGCGAGCGCGGCAAGGATATGGCAAGCGATTATCGGGCACCGACGCCCGCGAAGTCGACCGAGCCCAAGCGCGGCATGTTCGACGGGCTCAAGCTGAGCGTCTCGCGCGAGGCGCCGGACTCCGCGCCGCCCGAACGGCAGCGCCGGGTTAAGCTTGCCGACGTCCGCATCAGCGCCCGATCGATCGATGTCGAGCCGTCGCGCTCGCCGCTCGACAAGGCGGTCGAGCGTTTCGCGGGCATCACGAAGCAGATCGTCGATGTTCGGCGAGCCGGCGGAAAGGAACTGCCGCACGAGCTCGATGCCTATCGCACGGCCCGGGCGGAACTCGATGCGCTGCGCCCCGGGGGTGCGAGCGATCTGCGCGAGGCTTTCGGGAAGAGCTACCAGTTGACGAAGGAAGCGGCGGAGGGTCGGACCGCAGGCGCTATGGCGGAGATGGATCGCCGAGACGCCGGCCGCGCTGCCGAGCGTGCAGCCGCCGAACGTGCTGCGCGCGATCGCGTCCGGCTTGCCGCCGATACCGAGAAGCGGGCCGATCTGTTCGTTGCGACATGGAAGAAGGAGAGCGCGCGGGCGAAAGATGCACCGACCTACGCCGCGCGCGACGCGGCGCGCGCCAATCTCAACGACATGGCGAAGAGTCTGCACCGCGATCCGCAGCTCGAGTCGCTACTCCAGAATCGCCGCGCCCAGCTCGGGCTGAACGTTATGAGCACGAAAACGCTGTCTCAGGATCTCCAGCTAAGTCTAGGCCGTGGACGCGGCATGGGGATAGGGATGTAGGCTGCGTCCATGACCGAGAAACCAGCCAGCACGCCGCCGCCCACCGATGCCGCCGAAGCCTTTGAGGGACTCCGCGAGGAAATATCCTTGCAGCGTACCGCAATCCAAGGTCTCACAGCTGCCAAAGACAAGATTCCCGACTACTCACTCACCCTGCGCGACATGGCGTCGCGTCTCGGCCGGATGGAAAAGCAACTCGAGAGCATCAACGAGAAGCCGGCAATGCGGCTCACGCCACTCACGATCGCTGCCGAGATGCACGAAGGATTGATCACCTACCGGGCTGACGACCACAAGATCCTTGTGGAGGCGCGCGACGCGCTGGCGCGCTCGCTTGGCCGGGTCGAGGGCATGATCAAGCAGAAGCGATCGAACGACGAGCAGGACTGGTGGGTGGCCTGGGCAGCTACGGGCGGACTTCTTTTGGGGCTATTTTTCGCGCTGATCGGCGTTGCGGTTTTGAACTAGCTACCCGAAGGTGTGGGCAGCTTTGCGCCTATCTTGGACATAAACGTGGTCGGGAAGCGGCCCTAATAGCGGACATTGCGTTCGCGTAGCGCTCCGATTGGAAATCTAATCAGAAAGGGGGAGTTGACTGTTCTCTTCGTCATCCCCGCCGTCCGGGGTGCCGCTGATCATCAGCCTTACGCCGGTCCCGTCGAGCTTTGCAGATCCAATCCGACGGCGGCAACATCCTGCCTCATGTGACGACGCCCAGACGTGGACCTGCAAAGGCCGCATTCCTTCACAGCCACTCTGGTGCGGGGGCCGTCCGCGCCATCACGTCAACGAGGACGGCACGGAGACGCTCGACGTAATCCCGCGCCGGAGGGTCGTCCAGGGGCTTCATAGCAAGATTAGTTGGCGCCTCCGCGAAAAGATCACGCAGCAGTCCGCGCTCTAAACGGCGGACGCGTCAAGCGCTACGGTTTGGCGCCTGCCTGTTGAGCCTGAAACCAGTCGGTTTCCACACGTCCGGTCATTATGTTTCGGACCTCGTCCCCGGGGATGTGGGTTTTCGGATCCATCTCGACCAGATCAACGATATTGCCCAGATCTTGGTCCCGCTTTATGGATTCAACTTTAAACAGGCGCGCTTGCGGAAAGAGTATTTCGGCTTGTTTCTCGGTGGTCTCGGAGCAGATGTTTCGGCCGGTTTTATGATCGATCCGGA
>NZ_DASWTD010000338.1:0-9730 GCF_036402335.1 Sphingopyxis sp.
CCTGCTGCCAAAGAGCGAGGGAGGAATTGTGCGCGAATTGGTCATCATTTTTGTTGGATCGGGAGCTGGCGGCATACTTCGACATATCGTGGGGCAAGCCGCGCTCAAGATACTCGGTCCGTCCTTTCCCTATGGCACGCTCATAATTAATGTTCTCGGATCGGCATTGATGGGTCTGGTCGTCGGGTGGCTGCTTGCACGCTCATCGACATCGAATGAAGTCCGGCTGTTTCTGGCGACGGGTCTCATCGGCGGCTTCACAACCTGGTCAACCTTCGTTCTCGACGCCGTAACCCTTTGGGAGCGCCGGCAGCCCTTGGCGGCCTTCGGCTATGTAGCGGGTAGTTTACTTTTGTCGTTCGTCATCATTTCCGCAGTGCTGGTGATCGTCCGAAAGTAGTTCCCGCAATCGATAGAGCCTTTCCCGTTCACCAAGTGGAATGACCAATGTTTCAACCGACCTCGAAGATTCTGGACTTGGCCGAATTGCGGTCAGACCGCTTTTACTTTGCGAGCGTTCGGTAAAGCTGACACTATATCGCCGACTTTCTCGGCGCAAACGAGATACTTACCCGGAGTCCGCGGCGAACTCGTTGAGGCCCCTCTGCTTTAATTTCGGCAGCAACGACATGCTACGTCATGTCGCCGAGAGTCCCATACGAAACGCAAAGCTCGTTTCGGTCGGCGAAGACTGGACTGTCAGACTGCCGCCATGCGCCTTGGCGATCGTCGAGGCGATATAGAGGCCGAGGCCGAGGCTTCCGCTTGCGTGCGATTCTGCGCCCTGTTCGAAGGGCTGGAACAATGTTTCGCGCACCCGCATCGGGATCTCGGGGCCATTGTTCGTGACCGACAAGGTGAATTCGTCGTCGCTTTCGCGGCACGCGACGACGACCGGCGTCCCCTGCTCGCCATGCGTTAGCGCATTACCGACGAGATTGGACACGAGCTGGCCGATCCGCTGGGCGTCGCACATCAGCGGCGTAACGGAATCGCAATGCAAGACGATCTCTCGGTCCGGATGGGCAATCGCCAATTCGTTTACGATCTGCGTCATGATCGCTTCCGCAGACTCGGCCTTGAAGCGGAGCGGCAAATCGCCGACCAGCCGTCCGCGCGCGAAATCGAGGATATTGCCGACCATGGCATTCATGCGGTCGATCGTCGCCTGCATAGCCGACATGATGAATTCGGCCCGCTTCTGGTCGGGCGCCCGCTTCATCAAGGAAAGCCCGGCCTCGAGTGCCGCCAGCGGATTGCGAAGATCGTGGCCCAGTACGGCGATGAACTGCTCGCGCTGGATTCCGGTCTGGCGCTCGCGACCCAGATCCGCCTGCGTTTCGGAAAGCTGCGCCCCCATGCCCAGATGAAAGCCGATCAGGTCGGCGAACATCCGGAAGATGTTGCCCACCTCGGGCCGGTCAAGATCGCGCGGTTCGGGATCGATCGCACACAAGGTTCCGAAAAAACGCCCGTCGCGAAGGACGATCGGAAAGGAGATATAGCTGCGGAACCCGTAATGGGCGGGGGTATGGTGGCTGCGGTAGACAGCGTCCCTCGCGACGTCGGGTATGACCACGGCCTGCCGGCTGTCACGTATCTCGTGGCAGATCGTGGTCTCGAGCTTCAACTCGCCGCCCGGTTCGAGGCCGAATGCGATGTCGTCCTTGACGCTGCACGCGACCCAGCGCGCTTCGGTAACGCGGGCAATGGCGGCAAAGCCCATCCCCGTTACGCGGCACACGGTATCGAGGATGGCAGGCACGACATCGATCGCGCGGATCGCTTCGACACTGCTGGCCGGGTCGATTTCCACTCATCCTCCGTCGTTCAGTGCGTTGCGGTCTCGCTGTAAATGGACCTAGACGGCAGCAGGGCGCCGGCGTCAATCGCGAACGCCAAGCCCATGAGCAGTTCACCGCGCAGCCTCGAGGGCGGCGGCGTCACTGGAGCGCAAGGATTTTGGCGGTAAGGTCGTTCGCGCTATAGGGTTTGCGCAGGAACTGCCCTTGCGGCGGGAGCGAGGTTTCGCTCAAGCGCACACCGCCCGAGGTCACGAGTATCTTGATATCGGGCCATCGCTCGCGGATGCAGGTCGCGAGCTGCAGCCCGTCCATCGAACCGGGCATCTCGATATCGGTAAAGACGATGCCAATCTCGGAACTTCGCTCGAGCAGGACCATGGCCTCGTCGGCATCGGACGCTTTGAGAACGATATAACCCTCGTCTTCGATGATGCCGAGAGCCATCATCAAAATCAGCGGATCGTCCTCCACGACGAGTATATGCGAGACCGGCATCAAATTCTCCTTGCGGCCCAAAACCGCAAAGCCGGATCGGCACCTCATGTGCCCCATATGGCACAGACAGGGAAGCAACGCCCGGGATCGCGATTCGTCCCACGGTTCGTCCGATATTGTCTCTCCCGACCCACTTTCGTTTCCGTTCGCAGCTTTCGACGTCGCCATCCGTATAAAGGACGACGGATCCGCCTTTCGTACGACTCCCATCAAGGGCTCCAATCAATGGTTCAACACATTGCGCCGCGCAGCGGCACCGCCTTTTCCTTGCGCGAGGGCGATATCTTGCGGGTGATCGATCCCGAAGGCGGCCAGGTGAGCGACCTGCTCGCCTTCATGCAGGGCGATGTCCGCGAAGCGCTCTCGAACGGCCGCACCTTCGATTATGAAGAGACGATCCGGCTCACGACGGGGAACCGGCTCTGGTCCAACCGATCGAACCCGATGCTCGAAATCGTCGAGGACGGCGTCGGCACGCATGACTTTCTTCTGACGCCGTGCAGCGAGGCGACCTTCCGCCATTTCTATGCCGACAAGCCGGTCCACCGCGGCTGCTTCGGCAACCTCGCCGAGGCCCTCGCCCCTTTTGGAATCGGCGAAGACGCCATTCCGGTTGCCTTCAACATCTTCATGAATGTCCCGGTGGATGGAAAGGGAAAGCTCCAGGTGTTGCCGCCACCCACCGCACCTGGCGACTATATCCGGATGCGTGCCCTGAGCGATCTGGTGATCGGCCTGACCGCCTGTTCGGCTTACGACAGCTGCGGAGGCAGTTTCAAACCGATCCATTATGAGATCGAGAGCCAGGCCGGCACAGCTGCTGCGACCGGCGACCTTTAAAGACCGGCGCCCGCGATGTGAGGCCTGCGATGGAATGCCGGCCGCCACACCTTGTCGGCGAATGCCCGTTACGATGGTCTCGGTTCAGATCGCGCCCGCCGGCCGACCTCTCTTGCTTCCCGTCTCATCGTCAGTCGCCGGTGTGCGCATGCGAAGCCGCAACCGCCTTCGATTCGGGAGATTCCTTCTGACGCAGAAAGATCGAAAGCAGCACGAGCACGGCGGTCGACAGAAATTCGCTTTGCCAGTTCTGGAAGGATTCAAACCACAGTTGCGGATCGCCAAGATAGGCGATCGTCGACAGCGCGGCCTCGCCATGTTCCTTCGCCTCGATAGCCGCAGCGCGCGCGCTTTGTGTCCAGTGCATCACGAAGGAGAAGAGAAAGAGCAGGAACAATGCGATGCCGAGCGAACGGGCATAGAGCGCACGTGCGAGGCGACCTTTGCGCAAGATGGCCGGCGCGCCCGGCTTCGATGCCTGCGCCGCGAGGTCGGCGTCGCGCGGCGGGCTGTCGGGGTCCTTCGATTCCGACGAGCCGCGCTGGATGAGCATGGCGGTCAGCACGACATAGGCCGACATCTGCAGGAATTCGCTCTCCCAATTCTCGAACACGCTCGACAGAAATTCCGGGCTTTGCGTGTAATTCATCAGCGACATCGCTGCCCGGCCATGATGCGACGCGTCCGCAGTCGCCACATGCCAGCCGGTCAGCCACTGACCGACGATGGTGGCACCAAAGAGCAGCAGCAAAACGACAGTGAGGCTGTTGTTCCTAAACAGTCGCATGCAGATCCTCCTTATCGACGGCGGAACGCCCCGAAGCTTCCGATTTCCGGCGATCCGCACCCGGCACACGCGCCGGCCACTCGCCCGCGCCAAGCTCGGGGCGACGTTCGAACTGCGATTTCGTCTCCAGGAGAATGAGCCCGTCGGCATGGCAGTCGACGCTAGCGAGCGGGACGGGGCGCAGCGTCTCCTCGATCCCCCCAAGGCCGCCGCTCGCAACGACGATATAGCTTACCCGCCCGGTTTCACATTCGATCATCGCATCGACCGAGGATCCGACGGTCTCTCCGCGCATATCGCTCACCGGCAGGCCCGACAGGCTGGTGGCGGAAAACAAGCTCGAACCGGGGCTTTTCCGGCTGGACCTCGATGCCGACCGCGCTCCATCCTCATAGCAGCGCTGCCGCCCGAGCCATCGCCACACGCCGACAAGATTGACGAGGGTCAGGAAGACATTGGTCGCAACCAGATTGGTCTGACCGGATCCGAGGCCGACGAGCGACCAGCCGATCGAGCCGACCGTGAAGACGATGAACCCCCAGCCGGTGACACGTGCGCCAAGATTGGCGGCGGTCATCATCGCGGCAATCATCGTGGCGACCGGCGCCACCAGCCCAGCAATCTGTTCCAGCCCGTTATCCTTTCGACATGATCGTCATCGCCGCATCCTCGCGGCGCATCGGCGCCAATCAACGCGCCCGCGAGCGCCCTGTTCGACGTGGCTTCCTTTCCGCAACCTTCAACCGGCGGACATTGGCCCGCACCTGACCGCGCACGGGCGCCAGGCTCGCCGAACCGAGCCTTGCACCGGCCCCCACGGAGCGTAACGCGAGAACGGCACTGCGCTGGCCGAGGTCGGCGAGTTCGGCGACGGTGGGCGGTCGTCCGCGCATGGCCATGACGCCAAGGTGCTGCAGATATTTCATCCACAGCGATCCATTGTCCCACCAGACGGTGGCAATCGCGGAGCCGGCAAGCGCGAAGGCTTCCATCTTTTCGGGGATCATGCGCCCGAGCTCGGCATGATCGGCGGTCCAGGGCGATACAAGGGCCTCGCCGATGATCGCGCTGCGCGCTGCGACGACGCGGCTCGCGCCGTCGAGCGTTTCGGCGGCGTGCCGGCCCGTGGCGTGCATCGAATGGCCGGCCGAGAGATAGCGGCTCCACTGGCCGAACGGGTCAAACATCGCCGTTCGCCCTCTGTGCTTCGGCAATCGCCGCCGCGTCGATCAGGCTTTGGCCGGTCCGCGCCGCAGCATCGGCGGTCATCGTCTTGGCGATCCCGTCGGGCCCGTCGAGGAAAACAAGCCCCCCTTCGGCGCTGGCGATGCCGGGTTCGGTTTCGGGCTCGAGTCCGGCTGGGATGGATCTCATGATTTTGGCCTTTGGCGGGAGGAGAGATGCTCGACGTCGTGGTTGTTGTAGAGATAGGCGGGGTTGAACTGGCCGCGCGCCGCCAGACCGGCCGGATCGAGGATTTCGACGAGCGACGAACGGAAGATGCATAATTTCTCTTCGCGAAGCTGACGCATCACGCGGTTCACATGCACCGTCGTGAGCCCGCAGATTTCGGCGAGGTCGGCCTGCGTCAGCCCGAGCGCGAACCTTCGTCCGTCGCTGAGTCCGGCCGAAAAGAGCCTTGCGTTCGTCTCGCAGAGGAAGTGGGCAACGCGCCCGGTGGCGTCGAGGCGCCCGAGACGAAAAAGCCAGGCGCGATGAATCGCCGCATCGAGCAATGTCACGAACCAGAGCTTGCGGACGAGCTGCGGCATTTCCTCGGCGATCGCCTCGAGCTCGGCGTGGGGCACGATTGCGACCGTCGCGGGGGTCAGCGTCGCCACATCGTGATCGAGCACCTTGAGCGGGAAAGCGTGAAGATCGAGAAAATCGCCCGGAAGGTGGATCGCGACCAACTGCCGGAGCCCGTTCCGGTCGTCTAGATAGCGCGACATGATGCCTTCGACGAGCAATGTGCTCTGATCGAGCGGCTCGCCTGCCCGCGCGATGATCTTGCGCGCAGCGAAGGTCTTCACCTCGCTGATCGCCGCCTCGAGCCGCGTGCGTTCGGCGGTATCGAGGCTTGCACCGCGTTTGTCTCTCAGGAAGCGTTCGGTGAACATGTCTGACGATCCTCGTTCGGTTTCGGGAAGCATCAGTGGAAGGCCTGTGCTTCCTCGCAACGACCGATAAGCGCGAGCGTTGCATCGGGCGCCAGGGCATTCATCATGACGGAGATTCAGTTCGCCGGGGCGACCCGCGGGCCGCTCGCTGAAGAGGCGGTCCAACGGGTCGGGCATTGGGCCGGTTACTTACCGGCCGCGGCCATCAGTTCGGCCTTTCGCGCAGCGAGCTGAACGCCCAGCGCCTTCAGGTCGAGATCGCTGTCGCGCGCCTCGGGGAACATTTCCTCTTCTTCTTCCTCGACATGATGATCGATATATTCGCCGAGCACGATGACCTTGGCGTCGAACAGACGGTCGCCGGCCTTCATCGCCTGGATTTCCGCGATCAACTGCTTCGCGCTGCCATGCTCGACCTCGGCTTCGTCGAAGAGGGCATCGTCGTCGACCGCCGGTCGCGCGGCGGGATAGAAGATTTCCTCCTCGATCTGCGCGTGAACGGTGAGCGCGAGGCAGATTTTGTCGGCGAGCGCCTGCTTGTCGCCCTTCGCCTCGAGTTTTTCATATTCCTCGAACCAGGTCTTCACTTCCTTGTGATCGGCCTTGAGCAGCTTGATCGCGTCGGCGGGGTGCTCCGCGGAAGGGCCGGGCTTGCCGTTGCCCTTCGCTTTCGATGCGGGCTCGGATTGTTTTCCGGCGCCGCTCGAAGCGGCTTTCCGGGAGGCGGATTTGGGTGCAGCCATGATGATTATCCTGTGACGAGGAGCGGAATGTCCCCGTTCAACGAACGAACGCCGGGCGCGGGCAATCGTCGCGCCGCGCGCGCGATTATTAACCTCGCTCAATCTCTTTTGCCGCCGTGCGGACAATCGCCATGGTCCGGATTGCGCTTTGCACGCGCAGGGCGAGGTCATTACCCGAACCTCGGACGGTGCCTCGGCGCAATGCCCATCGGTGGCCGCGATGGCCAATCGCAGACAGTCGACCGTCGCTGACGACAGACCGCGCTGCGGACCGCGCCCATTCGATCAGTCGCCGCGGCCGACCAGGACATTTCGTGGTGCAGGTGCGCCGCTCCGCCCCGCGAAGGGACAGACCCAGTCGCTGCCGACCGCCCGTCCCGAATATTGGCGCGCCTCCGACATGGTGCCATGGCTCGCGAGCATCGGATTGACGTCGCCGGCGAGCGCCACATCGCGCGCCAGGATCGTGCTGCGCATCTTGTCATAGACCCCGCTCGCGCGAAGCTGTTCGAACTGGTCGTGCAGGTTGAAGACCAGCGCCGGCCGCTCGAAGCGCCGCGCCGGACGGCTCGCGCGCGGGTGAAGACCGACGACGAAAAAGGCCTCGCCGCCAAAGCTCAGCGAGAAATGCGGGTCGCCGGGATCGGCGCTGACCCGCGGGTCGGCGATCTGGCCGTGGAAGTCGTCCTTCCGGGTCAGCGATTCGAGACGCTCCCACAGGCAGCGTTCGAACCCTTCCTCATCGAGCCCGCTATCCTCCTCGAACACGACCGCGAGCGAATGAAAGAGGCTCGGTTCGCGCGCGTAGGTCCAGGCCAGATCGAGCAGGTTGGGATAGATGCGCAGGTCGTCCCACGCCGACCGCATGTCGCGGCCGACGACGATCCGTATCTGCCCCTTGGCGAGGGCGGATTTGGCACCAACGCAAGGGAAAGCCGGATCGCGCACGAAGGCGTCGAAGCGGCGGGCCAGCGGGTGGTCGCGATCGTCGGTGGGTTGCAGCATGACCGGTAAACCGCTGAGAGGGTGGCCAGTTGCGCCCGACTAACTTCGGTTATAGCGATTTGCAGCAATTCGCGTGCCCGCCGATACGGGAAAATCTCAGTCGCGTCGCGGCGGCGGATACACCACGGCATCGCTCTGTTTCTCGGGACGGATGTAGATCGAGCTGATCCGCGGTTCGGCCATCTTGAGTTCGGTCTCCATCTCCTCGATCAAGCTTTCCGCACGGCCCATCGAGAGAGCGTCGTCGAAGTCGGCGCTGACCGCGACGAAGACGGTGTCAGGCGACGTGTGGATCGTTCGCACATGGTTCACCGCCGTAATCTCGGGGCGGCGATCGACGAGGCGCCAGATCGCGGCGACCAGATCGGGATCGGCGCTCTCGCCGATCAGCAGCCCTTTGGCCTCGCGCGCGAGAAGAACCGCGACGGCCGCCAGCACGCCGCCGATCGCAACCGACGCGATGCCGTCGATCCGTGCATCGCCGGTCCAGTGGCTCGCCCAGACACCCAGAGCGGCGATCGCAAGCCCGAGCAGCGCGGCGCTGTCTTCGAACAGCACGATGAAGCCTGCCGGGTCCTTCGAGCGTCTGACCGCTTCCCACCACCCCCGATCGCCCCGCGCGGTATTGAATTCGCGAACCGCGATGCTCCACGACATGCCTTCGAGGAGGAAGGCGATGCCGAGCACCACATAGTTGATCGTCGGATCGCGCAGCGGCTCGGGGTCGAGGATATGGCTCCAGCCTTCATAGATCGACACCCCCGCGCCGATCGCGAAAATCAGGATCGCGACGACAAAGGCCCAGAAATAGAGTTCGCGCCCATAGCCGAAGGGGTGGAAGGCGTCGGCGGGCCGTTTTGCGCGTGACTGGCCATAGAGGAGCAGCAGCTGGTTCCCGCTGTCGACGAGCGAGTGGACCCCCTCGGTCAGCATCGAGGACGAGCCGCTGATGGCGGCGGCGATGAACTTGGCGATGGCGATGCCGAGATTGGCGATCAGCGCGCCGTAGAGCACGATATTCGCTTTCATGTGACGATAGGCGGACGCGCTCTGCATGACTTCTCCGGGGCATCGTCTGGGAAGAAGCCATGGCCCGGCGGTCGGTTCCGCGAGCACGCCGGGCCTTCTGCCGCCCATTCCACAAACGGACTGATCCAGATCAACCCGGCAACCTTGGCCGCAGCGCGCCGTTTCTTCCTCGAAGAGGAGAAGATCATGACCGCAGCAACCCATCAACCCGGAAAATCCTCGGGCATCGGCAAGATCATGAGCGTCGCCGTAATCGGCGCGCTCTATTGGTTCACCCGCAAGAAAGCACCGAAATTTCCGAAAAGCGATACGCATTCGGCGGCTTTCGCCGACAGCGAAACCGATCCTGAAAATTTCGACCAGACGCGTTCGGCCGGCCCCGGCGGCATGCGCAGCGATGCGCGGCGCGCCTGGGACGGCGTCGATCAGGCGGCCGACGAATCCTTCCCCGCCAGCGATCCGCCCTCGACATATTGAGCGGCTGAACCTCCACAACCGAAAAGGAGATTGTCATGACCGATAAAGCTTCCACGCCGGGCTCGCTCCCGCCCGAGAATGCCGAGGACCGCGACAATGTCGGAACGGTTCGTCCCGGCGATTACCCGAAAGAGGAACGCGACGATGGCGATATCACCGGCGCCTCGAACCGTGGGCACCGCGCGAACAAGACCGGCAGCGGCCCGGTCACGGGCAGCGGTGCCAGCGCGGGCGGCGGTGGAAATCCGGAGGACTATGATTCGGATACACAGGCCGGCGGAGGCCATAAGCCGGTCCGCACCGACAATGGGCCGAGGACCGGAGCGGATGCTCCGCTTGGCGGGAGCCGCTGATTTCCCTGCATCGTGAGGGGCGCGGGCGCAGGACCGCCCGCGCCCTTCCCTCTTCCGTCACTGCGCCTTCCGCCTG
>NZ_DASWTD010000339.1:0-1996 GCF_036402335.1 Sphingopyxis sp.
ACGACGACGCGTGTCGCAAGCACCGCGGGCAGGATTTTCGTATCCCGTGTGACCAAAAGCGCAATGCGCGCTGGCGACGGGGCCTATCGCTGTGATACGCCGTCGAAAAAGGGTCGCAGTGCCGCGCTTTTGGAGCGCAACTTGGTATATGAGGAGCATCCATGGGACCAATCACCGCTCGCGCCGCTCTGGGCTTGGGAATTGCCGCGCTTTTTTCGGCGACTCCGGCGCATGCCGAACTGATCAACGCGGCGAACCCGGCGACGATCAAGGCGATCGTCGAGTCGCAGGGCTGGCCCGCGACGATCGTCGCGAAGGCTGGCGACGATCCCTATATCGAGAGCAATCGCAATGGCCTGAAATTCCTCGTCCTTTTCATGAACTGTGAAGAGGGCAAGAAGTGCAAGACGTTGCAATATTATATGGGCTTCAGCGATGCCAAGGGCGTCTCGCTCGACAAGCTCAACAAGTGGAACAAGGACAAGCGCTTCGCCCGGGCGTACAAGGACGACGAGGGCGATCCGGTACTCGAGATGGACGTCGACCTCGATTTCCAGGGCATCCCGCGCGAGAATGTCGGCGAGACCTTCAATACCTGGGCGTCGCTGATGGACAGCTTCCGCGAGTATGTTTTCGAGAAGTGACCTGACCGATCGCTCGTCACCCCGGACTTGATCCGGGGTCCCGCTTCTGCAGCGTCGCAAAGCGAGATGCCGGATCAAGTCCGGCATGACGAAAAGGAAGGTCAGGCGTTGCGCAGCGCGCCTGCCACCAGCTTCTGCAGCTTCGAATGCACCGCGGCGCTGCCCGCGATGAATTCGCTGCGTTCGATCGCGCGGTCACCACCACGGAAATCGCTGACGAAGCCGCCGGCCTCGCGCACGAGCAGCATGCCCGCCGCGACGTCCCAGACCTGCAGGTCGCTTTCCCAGAAGCCGTCGTAACGGCCCGCCGCAACCCATGCGAGGTCGAGGCTCGCGGCGCCGAAACGGCGGATGCCGGCAACCTCGGGCGCGACCGCACCGAAAATGCGGCTCCACTGCGCCATATTGCCATGGCCCATGTACGGGATGCCGGTCGAAATCAGGCATTCGTTGAGGTGGCGGCGCGATGCGACGCGCAGGCGCCGGTCGTGCAGCCAAGCGCCGCGGCCGCGTTCGGCCCAATAGCTTTCGTCGGTGACGGGCTGGTAGACCAGTGCAGCGGTGACGTCGCCCCAGCCGCCGCCCGGTTTCGGTTCCTGCACCGCGATCGAGATCGCGAAATGCGGGACGGCGTGGAGAAAGTTCGAGGTGCCGTCGAGCGGATCGATGATGAAGCGTGGTTTGCCGGGCTCGCTTTCGATCACGCCGCCTTCTTCGAGAACGAAACCCCAGCCCGGACGGTCGCGGCCCAGTTCGTCGTACAAGGTACGTTCGGCGGCCTGGTCGGCTTTCGACACGAAGTCGGCGGGACCCTTTTGCGAAACCTGCAGATGCTCGATCTCGCCGAAGTCGCGGCGCAGCTTCGTGCCGGCCTTGCGCGCGGCGCGTTCCATGACGGTGATGATGCCGGATACGGCCATGATAATATCTCCCCCCTCCCGCTTGCGGGAGGGGTCGGGGGTGGGCACGAGAAGAAGGTGGGCCTTTCGCCCACCCCTAACCCCTCCCGCAAACGGGAGGGGAACTCAATCAGTCGGCGCGGCGGACATATTCGCGGTCGTACACATGCACGACGATCTTCGTTCCGCTCGTAATGTGCGGCGGCACCATGACGCGCACGCCATTGTCGAGGATCGCGGGCTTGTACGACGACGATGCCGTCTGCCCCTTCACCACCGCATCGGCTTCGACGATCGTGGCCTCGATGGTGTCGGGCAACTGCACGCTGATCGGCCGCTCGTCATAAAGCTCCATCATCACGTCCATGCCGTCCTGCAGGAAAGCGGCGGCATCGCCGAGCAGATCGCGCGGAAGGCTGATCTGCTCGTAGGTTTCCTTGTCCATGAAGGTCA
>NZ_DASWTD010000340.1:0-2235 GCF_036402335.1 Sphingopyxis sp.
CGATGCCATGCGCTCGGCGGCGCCGGTGATGAGACCGTTCACGAAAATATAGGCGCAGACGGCGGTGAAGCCGATCCGTGCCGGGCGCCGCCAGTTCGCCGCCCCGCGCCGTTCGCTGCGCAGCGAGAGCCAGACCGACACGGCAAGCGCGATCCAAATCCACAGGTCGATGATGAAGATGCTGTCGCCGTAAAACCAGCGGTGGCTGAACGGTTCGAGCAGGCGGATGCCGTAATTGTTGAGCCAGTCGAGCGCCGGATGGCTGAAGCAGCCGATATAGGCGAGCCCGAGCAACCAGCCCTTGTGTACCGGCAACCGCCCAATGGGCCGCTTGCCACGCCGCTCCTGCCAGCGATCGAACCCGATCATCAATGCCCACAGCAGGATTGGCAACAGGATCAGCGCGATCGGCCCGTGCGTGATTCCGCGCCGCATCGACAGCGACTCGATCCCGTAAATCGCACAGCCGGCATCGATATCGGGAAGGTTCGCCGCGATGATCAGCGTCGGCATCGCCAGGCCGGTCTTCTTCTTGAGCCCCATTTGGCCAAGAACCGCGCCGGCAAGGCTGTGCGTCAGATTATCCATGACGGCGGAAGATCAGAGTTCGGGTCCGCCTTCGGTCACTGTCCAGGTCTGCCCTTTCTTGAGCAGGCTCTGGAGATCGGCTGTCTTGCCCTCGGCCGCCGCCTTGTTCTGGCGGACGACGTCTGCCTCGAAGGTCGGGCGCGGATCGTCGTAGAGGACGCCGAGCGCCATCGGGAATTCGCCAAAGCGCATTTCGACGAGCATGTGCGCGACGCTGCGATTGGTGACGTCGTGGACGATCACACCCGCGGCCTGCCAGTCGCCGTCGACGACATCGACGGTCTTGAGATGCAGCGCGTCGGCGTCGAGCGCGATGCCCTTGGTGCCCTTGGCATAAAGCATCGGCTCACCCTGCTTGAGCCAGAGCTGCCGATCCTCTGCCCCTTTCGGGGCCGCGAAATCCTCGAACACGTCCTTGTTATAGACGATACAGTTCTGGAAAATCTCGATAAAAGCCGCACCCTTATGCGCATGCGCGGCTTTCAGGACGTTCGGCAGTTCCTTCGACACGTCGAACCCGCGCGCGACGAAGCGCGCGCCCGCACCGAGCGCGAAGGCCGCGGGCTGCGCGGGACGGTCGACCGAGCCATAAGGCGTCGACGGGCTGGTGGTACCGACGCGGCTCGTCGGCGAATATTGGCCCTTGGTGAGCCCGTAAATCTCGTTGTTGAACAGCATGATCTGGCAATCGAGGTTGCGCCGGATCAGGTGCATCGTGTGGTTGCCGCCGATCGACAGCCCGTCGCCGTCGCCGGTGACGATCCATACATCGAGGTTCGGATTGGCGAGCTTCAGCCCCGTCGCGAACGCCGGCGCGCGACCGTGGATCGTGTGGAAGCCATAGGTTTCCATATAATAGGGGAAACGCGACGAGCAGCCGATGCCGCTGATGAACACGGTATTCTCGGGCGCGGTGCCGATTTCGGGCATCGTGCGCTGCACCGCCTTCAGGATCGCATAGTCGCCGCAGCCGGGACACCAGCGGACTTCCTGATCGGTTTCCCAATCCTTGAGCGTCGTCGTCCGCGCGATAGTGGTCATCTCGTTCATGCGAGCGCTCCTTCGATCGCAGCTTCGATTTCGGCGATGGTGAAGGGCTGGCCCGACACCTTGTTCACCGGTTTGGCGTCGACCAGATACTGGTCGCGCAGCACGGTCTTCAATTGGCCGGTGTTCATTTCGGGTACGATCACCTTGTCATAGCTCTTTAGCAGTTCGCCGAGATTGGCGGGCAGCGGCCAGATATGGCGGATATGAACGTGGCTGACGTCGGCGCCCTCGGCGCGCTTGCGGCGCACCGCCTGATGGATGGGGCCAAAGGTCGAGCCCCAGCCAACGACCGCGAGCTTACCGCCCTCGGCGCCGAGTTCGACGATCTGGTCGGGCACCTTGATGCCATCGACCTTGTCCTTGCGGATGTCGGTCATCGCCTGATGATTTTCGGGTGCATAGTTGATGTGCCCCGTATCGAGCTCCTTCTCGATCCCGCCGATGCGGTGGAGCAAGCCCGGCGTGCCGGGTTTGACCCACGGACGCTTGAGATTTTCGTCGCGGCCATAGGGTTTGAACCCGCCCGCGGGCGCCTCGGTGAGAAATTCGACCGGGAAAGCTTCATAGGCCGTGAGGTCGGGCACCGCCCACGGCTCG
>NZ_DASWTD010000341.1:0-13044 GCF_036402335.1 Sphingopyxis sp.
TTCATGGCGGCCCCGGCGCGGTCGAAATGCCGTTCGCATGGGCGTTCCAGCGGCCCTGGGAAGACGTCTTCACCGTCGTCCAGTACGATCAGCGCGGCGCCGGGCGGAGCTACCCGCTCAACGATCCCGCCACGCTCGCGCCGACGATGACGGTCGAGCGCTACCGCGACGACGCGATCGAACTGATCGGGCTGCTGCAAAAGCGCTATGGCAAGCGCAAGGTCGTGCTGATGGGGCACAGCTGGGGTTCGATCGTCGGCCTGTCGGTCGCGGTCGAACGCCCCGACCTGCTCCACGCCTATGTCGGCGTCGGTCAGGGCATCGATTTTCGCGAAGGCGAAAAGGCCGGCATGGCGTGGACGCGCGCCAAAGCGCTGGCGGCCGGGAACAGGGAGGCCGTCGCCGCGATCGACGCACTCGCCCCCTATCCTTCGGGCGAATTCACGATCGCCAAGGCCGACGGCTGGCGCAAATATGCGATCCCTTACGGTTCGCTGATCTACAGCAAGCCCGACCTCGAATATTATTTCCAGACGCCGCGCCTCTCGCCCGAATATAGCGAGGCCGACCGCCAAGCATGGGGGAAGGGTAGCGAGTTTTCGGTGACGACGCTCTGGCCGCGCCTCGCCGACGTCAGCTTCACGATGGTGAAGAAGATGGACGTGCCGATCGTCTTCCTGCTCGGACGGCACGACTATACTGTGCCTTCGCCTGTGGCGGCCCAGTGGTTCGGACAGGTTGAAGCACCCTCGAAGAAGCTCGTCTGGCTCGAACATTCGGCGCATATGCCGATGGTCGAGGAGCCGGGGCATTTCTTTGCCGCGCTGCTTCGCGACGTGCTGCCTTTGACGAAAGAAAAGAAATGACCGCCTATCTCGCGCCGATCGGGCTGCTGTTCGTGTCGAACATCTTCATGACCTTCGCCTGGTATGGGCAGCTCGGCGCGGTGTCACGGCCGGTCTGGCTCGCGGTGCTGATCGCGTGGGGAATCGCCTTCTTCGAATATTGCCTCGTCGTGCCCGCGAACCGCATCGGCTATGGCGTTTACACCGCCGCCGAACTCAAGACCTTGCAAGAAGTCATAACCCTGATCATATTCGCGGGGTTCGCGGTCTTCTGGCTCGGAGAGAAGCTGACCCTGAACCATCTCGTCGGCTTCGGTCTGATCGCGGCGGGGGCGTTCTTCATCTTCAAGGGACCGATTGCGGTCTGACAGGATTTTACAGCGACATGGAAACCCGTGCCGGCGACCCCGGAGCCTTTGCCCGCTTCGACCTGACCCGTGTCCCCTCCCCCGCCTTCGTCGTCGATGCCGCGAAAGTCCGCGCGAACCTCGCGCTGCTCCGCCATATCGGCGACGCGTCGGGTGCGCGGGTGCTTGCGGCGCTCAAGGCCTTCTCGATGTGGTCGCTGGGATCTACCGTCACCAGCTATCTCGACGGCGTCTGCGCCTCGGGCCTCTATGAAGCGAGGCTCGGCCGCAGCGAATATTGCGGCCCAAATCGCGACAAGGAAGTCGCGACCTATTGCGCCGGCTACAAGGAAGCCGACCTGCCCGAAATCGCGGCGCTATCCGATCATCTGATCTTCAACTCGCCGGGACAGATCACGCGCTTCCGCCCGCTGCTCGACGAACTGCGTGGGAAGGGCGGGAGCTTCGATATCGGGCTGCGCATCAACCCGATGCACAGCGAGGGCGAAGTGCCGAAATACGACCCCGCCGCGCCGTGCAGCCGCCTCGGCTTCCCGATCAGCCAGCTGCTGCCCGAGCATATGGAGGGCGTCGACGGCATCCATATGCACAGCCTGTGCGAACAGGATTTCCCGCCGCTCCAGCGCACCTGGAACGCGGTGCAGCCGATGCTGCGCCCGTTCTTCAACCAGCTCAAATGGATCAACTTCGGCGGCGGTCATCATGTGACACGCGCCGATTATCAGACGGGCGATCTGATTGCCTTCCTGAAACAGGTCCGCGCCGCAACCGACTGTGACGTGATGATCGAACCCGGCGAAGCGATCGCGCTCGACGCCGGCATCCTCGTCGGCGAGATACTCGACCTGTTCGACAACGGCATGCCGATCGGCATCACCGACATTTCGGCGACCTGCCATATGCCCGACGTCATCGAGGCGCCGTATCGCCCCGCGATGCTCGGCGAAGGCAGCGACGGCATGGCGACGCGCCTCGGCGGCCCGTCGTGCCTCGCGGGCGACGTGATCGGCGACTATCGCATGCCAGGCGGCGCGCGCATCGGCCAGCGTTTTGCGTTCCTCGACCAGGCGCATTATTCGATGGTCAAGACGAATACCTTCAACGGCGTGCCACTGCCGTCGATCTGGCTGTGGGACAGCGAAACCGACGAGCTGAAGCTGATCCGCGAATTCGGTTACGAGGATTTCAAGACGCGGCTGGGATAAGCTCCGCCAGCGCCTGATGGATGTCGCTGACCACTACCGACCCCTCGCCCACCGACGACGCGACGCGCTTCACCGACCCCTTGCGCACGTCGCCGACGGCATAGATGCGCGGCCAGCTCGTCTCGAAGCGGCTCGGCATGCGGTCGAGCGACCAGCCCGCCTTGACGAGCTCGAGCGGCGCGATGTCGGTCCCGGTCTTCACAAAACCGCGCTCGTCGCACACCATTTCCCTGGGCAGCCAGGTCGTGTTCGGGCTCGCGCCGAGGAAGAGGAACAGGAAGCCGCAATCGCAATGGCCCTCGTCGCCGGTCTCGCGGCAGCGATAGGTCAGGCCGGCGAGCCGGTCCTCGCCGTGCAGGCCGACGACGTCGGTCGACGGGATGATCTCGATATTCGGATGTTCTTCCAGCCGCTTGACCAGATATTCGGACATCGTCTCGCGCAGGCTCGACCGGCGAAATATGACATGGACCTTCTTCGCGACGCTCGCCAGATAGATCGCGCCCTGCCCCGCCGAATTGCCCGATCCGACGATCGTCACTTCGGCATTGCTGCATAGCTGCGCTTCCATCGGCGTCGCGCCATAATAGATGCCGCGACCTTCATAGGCCTCGATACCCTCGATCGGCAGGCTCTGGTATTTCGCCCCGCTCGCGACGACCACCGCGCGGCTACGCAGCTTGCGCCCGTCGGCGAGATGCAGGCAATAGGCATCGCCATCGCGGCCTATCGATGCCGCGCGGACCGGCGACACCAGCCGCGCCCCGAATTTCTGCGCCTGCACCGTCGCACGGCGCGCCAGTTCGTTCCCCGAAATTCCGGTCGGGAACCCGAGGTAATTCTCGATCTTCGACGAAGTTCCCGCCTGACCGCCGGGCGCAAGCGCGTCGAGCGCGATCACCGTCAGCCCTTCGGACGCCGCATAGACCGCCGCCGCCAGTCCGCCCGGGCCGCTGCCGACGACGAGGACATCGGCGGTCGCGCCATCGGGAAGCAGGTCGAGCCCCAGCCCCGCCGCGAGTTGCTCGGGCGTCGGCTGGATCAGCACTTCGGCCGCGCCAAGGATCGCCACCGGCAACTGATCTTCGGTCAACCCGCGCTCGGCAAGCAGGTGCGCGGCGACGGGTCCGTCGGCGGGATCGAACCAGCGATGCGCCACGCCATGCTTCATGAGCAGGTCGCGCAGCGCATAAACACTGCGATCCATTGCCGCGCCGATCACGATCGTCACGGCAAAGCCGCGATGCTTGCTGAACTCGCGCCGCGCCGACAGCACGCGAATGAAGATATCCGAATAATGGCTGTTGCCCGCGATCAGCCGCTGGAAATCGGCGTGCGCGATGCGCAGGATGTCGCCGTCGGCTCCCATCTCGACACGCGACAGGTGGCGCTGTCCCGTCAGCACCGACAGGTCGCCCGCGAACTGCCCATGCTCCATCCAGCCGACGCGCTTGCGCCCTTCGTCGGTCGAGGCGAAGATGTCGGTGTGCCCCGACAGGGTGACGATACAATCGGGTGCCATCGCGCCCTCTTCGACCAGCAGGTCGCCGGCCTTGTGCGATTCGACCGTGCCGAAGGCCCGCAGTTCGTCCAGTTCCGCGTCGGTGAAATTATGATTGACCTCGGCGCGAGAGACCATGGCGGGTAGATCCTTTCGGGGTTCGATGAATGTTCAACTCTAGCGCGGCAACGGGGCTTTGTCTCGCATTCGCGCGGTTTGGCGCACACCGGCCCCGGTTCGGCTTCACTATTACCGCACTGTTACAAAATTGCGCGATAGGGTCTTTACAGGGGGGACCCCCCTGCATATATCGCCCTCCGCTGCCCCAGGGGGACTTCCAATAACCGCAAGGCAGCCTTTGTGTTGAACGTTATTTTTGGGGGTCCCTTGAGTTGCACCAGCATCATAGCGCCCACGGGCTGATTCAGGCACTTTCGCCGATCGAACCTGTTACGCTTGTCCGCCCGCACGCCGCGCGGCGCGCAGCGCGTTTCTTCATCGAGCGATTTCCCGGCACGACCATGTATGCGGTCAAGGCGAATCCGTCGCCCGACCTGCTGCGCGTGCTGTGGGATTCGGGTGTCACGCATTACGACGTCGCCTCGATCGCCGAGGTCCGGCTCGTTGCGCGCACGCTTCCCGAAGCGACGCTCTGCTTCATGCATCCGGTGAAGGCCGAGGAAGCGATTTCCGAAGCTTACTGGAAGCATGGCGTGCGCACCTTCTCGCTCGACACGCTCGACGAACTCGAAAAGATCGTCCGTGCGACCGAAGGCGCGCAGGACCTGAACCTGCTCGTGCGCCTGCGCGTTTCGTCCGATCATTCGAAGCTCAGCCTCGCCGCCAAATTCGGCGCCGAGGCCGACGAAGTCGTCGAACTGCTGATGGCGACGCGCCAGGCGGCCGACGCGCTCGGCATCTGCTTCCATGTCGGCAGCCAGGCGATGACGCCGCACGCCTATGCGCAGGCGATGGAACGCGTCCGCGCGGCGATCGTCGCCGCGTCGGTCACGGTCGACATCATCGATGTCGGCGGCGGCTTTCCGTCCTCTTATCCGGGCATGGAGCCCCCGCCGCTCGACGCCTATTTCGAAACGATCCACCGCAGCTTCGAAAGCCTGCCGATCAGCTATTCGGCCGAACTGTGGTGCGAGCCGGGCCGCGCGCTGTCGGCCGAGTATAGCTCGCTGATCGTGCGCGTCGAAAAGCGCCGCGGCGAGGAGTTGTACATCAACGACGGTGCTTATGGCGCATTGTTCGACGCCGCCCATGTCGGCTGGCGCTTCCCCGTCACGCTACAGCGCGACGCCGAGAGCGAAGCCGAGATGGTGCCGTTCAGCTTCTATGGCCCGACGTGCGACGACCTCGACCATATGGCGGGCCCCTTCTTCCTGCCAGCGGATATCAAGGCGGGCGATTTCATCGAAATCGGCATGCTCGGCGCCTATGGCTGCGCGATGCGGACCAAGTTCAACGGCTTCGGCGCCGACGAGACCCATGTCGTCAGCGACGAGCCGATGGTCAGCCTCTATACCGGCGAAGTCGAACAGGAACGCCGCAGCGCGACGGTGACCAAGCTTTTCTGAACAGGGACGCTTCCAACGGACAAGCAAGGGGCTGGCGCAGCGATGCGACCAGCCCCTTCCTATTCATTATGCCGGACGCCTAGCCGCAGTCGATCTCGCCCCGCATTACCGGAACGCATGTCCCGCGCAGCGTGGCGCGAATGCCGTCGGGCGTCCGCCGTGCGATAACCTCAAGCAGGCTCGGCCGCCCCATTTCGACGCCCTGATGGATTTCGAACCGCGCCTCATCGGTGCCGGACTCCAGCGACAGGAGCAGTCCCGCAAGCGGCGCATTCGCGCTGCCGGTCGCCGGATCCTCCCATGTCCCCGCCAGCGGTGCAAACATGCGCGCGCGCAACGTGCGTCCCTCTTTGCAATAAACATGGACGGACAACCGCGTCCCGAATTGCGGGTGCGCCGCCAGCGCATCGCGGAACGCCGCCAGATCGGGGACGCAGCGCGCCAGGGCGGCCGCGCTCACTTCGGCGATGACATAGGGGTTGCCGACCGATGCGACGATCGGCGGATGCGAAGTCACGACAATATCCCCGGGCGCGAGCCCCAACATGCGTGCGACAACGCCGGGCGCCACCGTCTCGCCAACGCTCAGCGGCTGCGGCGCCGCGACCGTTGCGCCGACGGGCGCGCCCGCCGCATTCCGTTCAATCTCGATCTCGACGATCCCGGCAGGAATTTCGAATGTTGCGGTCGCGAGGTCGGGGTCGGCGGCGGCCAGTACATAGGCCGTCCCCACCATCGGGTGCCCGGCGAAGGCCATTTCCTCGCGGCGGTTGAAGATGCGGACGCGCGCCGTGTGCGCGGGATCGGCAGGCGGCAGGACAAAGGTCGTCTCGCTGAGGTTGAACTCGGCCGCCACCGCCTGCATCCTCGCGTCCGAAAGCCCCGACCCGCCGATCACGACCGCGAGCGGATTGCCGCCGAAGCGGGTCCGGGTGAAGACATCGACGGTCGAAAAGGGCAGCAAGGACATGGGGAAACTCCGTTGGATTCGCCATGACAGTTGACACATAGTTCGTCGATTGGCAAATTAACGATATGACGGATGCCGATCTGTTCCGCGCGCTTGGAAACGAGCGGCGCCTGCAAATCCTCGCCTGGCTCAAGGATCCCCGCGCGCATTTTCGCCCTCAAACGGACGGCGATCTGGTCGACGACGGCGTGTGCGGGCAATTGATCGCGGAAAAACTGGGCATCAACGCCTCCACTCTCAGCGAACATATGCGGATTCTGCTCGGCAGCGACCTGATCTTGGCCAAGCGCATCAAGCAATGGACATTCTACCGCCGCAACGAGGCGCGACTGCAAATGCTCGCCGCGGCGATCGGAACGATCTAGGCAAAAATTCCCGCGCTCCGGCCTGACCCCGTGGCTGCTCGTCCTGCCGCCGATCCCGCGGCCGCCAGCCCTTTCTTTTTCGGCGTTAAAAAAAGAAGCCCGCCGGGCCAAACCGACGGGCCTGATAGAACAGGATGGTCTTTGCGGACCATCCTGCCCTTGGGTCGCACCCGATGAATGAGCCATCCGGCGCGCCGTTTCGCTACCCATCCGGGTAGCAGCCCGAATTTTTTTACGCTTTTTCATGTCCGATATTGGTGTATCCCGGTTGCGGACTGCCGGAATGCGCCGCTTGTCGGGGATGTGCGTGTCGATTGATGTTCCGATCCTTGTGCCAGGTCACAATGAACCCGCCGAGTGGGAAACGCTCAATGCCCTGATCGGGCACATCTACGACTCCGTTCTCCAGCCCGAACGCTGGAATGAAACCCTCGCGCGGATCACCGGGGCCCTCTGCCCGTTGAGCTGGGAGGCAGCCTTCATCCTCTGGGAAAGCAGCAGCCCGCCGCGCGCGCGTTTCGTTGCGGCAACCGGGCTCGCCGCCGGGGTGCAGGAAATCTACACCGCGGTCTACGCCGGGAATCATCCGTGGTCGCGCAAGATGATGCGCTACGGCAATGGCAGCGTGGTCGACAGCTTCGATATCATCACGCGCGAGGAATTTGCGGAATCGGCCTTCTTCCAGAATTTCCTCGCACCATGGGGGATCGACCGGCTTGTCGGCGTCCTGCTCGACCGGCGCGGCGGCGAGCGGCTGGGGCTGATGCTGCCCGGCCCCGGCGACCGCGATGTCGAAACCCTCAAACGCGGCCTGCGCGTGCTCGCACCGCATATCCAGCGCGCGATGCGGATCAGCGATCGCGTTGCCAGCCTCGAGCTCGCGGCGGGTGCCGCGCGCGCCGCGGCCGATTTCGCGCCCTTCGCGATCTTCAGCCTCGACGATCAGCTCAACATCCTCGCCGCGAACAGCCGCGCCCCGCAGTATGAGAAGGCCGGCTTCATCCGCCTGACGCAGGACCGCTTCGCCTTTGCCCATCCCGCGACCCAGAAACGGCTGATCGATCTCGTCAGGGGACGCGCACCGGCGGGGCTCGCTTTCCAGGCAGTCGGCGCCTCGGGCGCCGAATGCCCCGTGCTCGTCGCGCGCATCTCGCCGCAGTCGGCGCAGCAGATTGGCGGGTTCAGCGCCGGGGCATCGCTGATCGTCACGCTCGGCAGCGCGCCGGGCGAAACCCCGGTGGTCGAGATCGACCGGGTTGCCCAATGGTTCGCGCTCACCCCGGCCGAAGCGCGGCTCGCCGTCGGGCTCGCCGGCGGGCAGACGCTCCAGGATTATGCAGCGCTCCGCGCGGTCAGTCTGAACGCCGTCCGCTTCCTCCTCAAGGGCATCTTCCGGAAGACCGGCGCCACCAGCCAGGCGCAACTGGTGGCGATGCTCGCACGCCTGCCTGCTTCCCGCGAACATTAGCGCCGCGCCTTCAGACTTTCCCGCGCTGGCCCACTATGCTAGCTCCCGCCCGGGCGGCATCGAAATGCGCGGTTGCGCGCGCCCTGAAGAATGCCGAGTTCATGCAGCCCTTTCACCATCTTCTCGCCAACAATCTGGCCGCCAACATCACCAATTTCACGGTGTGGTTCGCGCTCACCTTCTGGACCTTTCTCGAAACCCAATCGGTGTTCGCGACCGGAATGATCGCGGGCATCTATCTGGTCCTGACCGCGGCGCTCGGCATCTGGTTCGGCAGCCTCGTCGACCATCATCGCAAGCGGAACATGATGCTCGCCTCCAGCCTCGCGTCGCTGGCCATCTACGCCACGGCGCTCGGCGCCTACGCGCTTGCTCCCGACATCCATGCCGCGCGCGTCGCCAGCCCGGGCTTCTGGCTGTTCATCCTGCTGACGATGATCGGCGTCATCGTCGGGAATATCCGCATGATCGCGCTGCCCACGCTCGTCACCCTGCTCGTTCCCGAAGACCGGCGCGACAAGGCCAACGGGCTCGTCGGCATGGTCAGCGGCATCGGTTTTCTCACGACGTCGGCGATCAGCGGCTTCCTCGTCGCCGGCGGCGGGATGGTCGCGACGCTCGGTTTCGCGATCCTGCTCTCGGCACTCGCCGCGCTTCACCTGCTCTTCGTCCATATCGACGAACCGCGCGATACCGGCGAGCATGACGCGCCGCGGCGGATCGACCTTGCCGGGACCTTTCGCCTCGTCGTCGCGATCCCCGGGTTGTTTGCGCTGATCCTCTTCTCGGCATTCAACAACCTGCTCGGCGGCGTTTTCATGGCGCTGATGGACGCCTATGGCCTGTCGCTGATGAAGGTCGAGGCGTGGGGGCTGCTCTGGGCGGTCACCTCCAGCGCCTTCATCCTCAGCGGCGCATTGATCGCGCGCACCGGCCTTGGCGCCAATCCGGTGCGCACGCTGCTTCTCGTCAATCTGGTGACCTGGAGCGTCGCCGCCGTCTTCACCGTCCAGTCGTCGATCGTCTTGCTGACGATCGGCTGTTTCGTATGGATGTTCCTCGGCCCCTATGCCGAAGCGGCCGAACAGACGACATTGCAGAAGGTCGTGCCGTTCGAGCGGCAGGGCCGCGTCTTCGGCTTTGCCCAATCGGTCGAGCAGGCCGCCTCGCCGCTCACCGCCTTCCTCATCGCCCCGCTGACCCAGTTCGTCTTCGTTCCGTTCATGACCGACGGTGCGGGTGCCGGGGCGATCGGCGACTGGTACGGGCGGGGCCCCGAACGCGGCATGGCGCTGGTCTTCACGATCGCCGGCCTGCTCGGCGTCCTGCTGACGATCGCGGCGCTTTGTTCGCGGTCCTATCGCCGGATATCGGCGGCCTATGCCGCCGGAAACACGCGCGAAGAAAAGGCCGTTGCAACAGCCTGACACCGGCCGGCAATCGGCTCTTCCGTTTCACTTCGAAATCATTCTATCCTTCTCGCCGAGCCAAGGAGAAGGATGTCATGGTTGATATGGAACGGGTTTGCCCATGACGATGCTCGAGGGCATCCGGATCGTCGACCTGACGACGGTCATCTTCGGCCCCTATGCAACGCAGATGCTCGCCGACCTCGGCGCCGAGGTGATCAAGGTCGAAACGCCCGGCACGGGCGATATCTCGCGCTATCTGGGAAGCGGGATTCCCGATCCGACGATGGGGTCGATCCACCTCACCGTGAATCGCGGCAAACGCTCGATCGCGCTCGACCTCAAAAAGCCCGACGATGCGGCGGTGCTGCGCGACCTCATCGCCACCGCTGACGTCTTTTTCCACAATGTCCGCGGCAAGGCCATCGCGCGGCTCGGCTTCGACTACGCGGGTTGCAAGGCAATCAAGTCCGACATCATCTATGTCCATGGCACCGGCTTCGGGCAGGAAGGCCCCTACGCCGACCTTCAGGCCTATGACGATGTCATCCAGGCCGCGACGGGGACGACCAGCTTGCTCCCGCGCGTCGACGGCAACCCGGACCCGCGCTATTTTCCGTCGCTGATCGCCGACAAGATCGCAGGCCAGTTCGGCGCGCAGGCGATCCTCGCCGCGCTGATCCACAAGCTGCGCACCGGCGAGGGGCAGCAGGTCGAGGTACCGATGTTCGAATGCTTCGCCTCGTTCATGCTCGTCGAGCATCTGCGCGATGCGACACTCGACCCGCCGATCGGCCCGGCGGGCTATCCGCGCCAGCTCGATCCGACACGCCAGCCCTTCCCGACCAGCGACGGCTATCTGGCGATCGTGCCCTATACGCCCGAATCGACCGCCCGGCTGATGACCCTGCTCGGCAGCGCGGGCCTCACCGAAACGCCCGAATTCGAGGCCGCAAAGGCAAAAGGCCGGCATATGCCGATCGTCTACAGCGAAATCGCGCGCAAGACCCCGGCGAAGACCACCGCCGAATGGCTCGCGCTCTTTGCCGCCAACGATATTCCGGCGATGGCGGTCCGCGACCTGCAGGATATAAAGGAAGATCCCCATCTGGCGGCGACGGGCTTTTTCCGCCGCCGCGAGCATCCCGACGTCGGCGGCTTTCACGAGATGCAGCCGCCGGTCCGCTATAGCGCCGCGTCGTCCCGCGATCTTGGCTTTGCGCCGCGCGTCGATGCCGACGGGGCGGCGATCCGCAGCGAACTGGGCGATTGAACTTCGCCGGTTGCATTGTCCGCCCTGCGCCCTAGCATCGCCGCCAGACAATAAGGGGGAGCCATATGCCTGAAAGCCTGCTCGCGCCCGGTGCCGTTCTGGCGCTCTGGACGCTCGTTATGCTCACCTGGGCCGCCGTTACGCGTTTCCAGGCCTTTTCCAAAGCCGGTATCGATTTGAAAAGCGCGCCGCCGGGCGGTCGCGGCGTCGATCTGGAGGGCGTGCTGCCCCCGCTCACCAACTGGAAATCGCATAATTATACGCATCTCTGCGAACAGCCGACGCTCTTTTATGCCGTCATCGTCTTCCTGCAGTTGTCCGGCGGCGACACCGACCTGACGCGCGGGCTCGCGTGGGCCTATGTCGTGCTGCGCATCGTCCACAGCTTCTGGCAGTCGACGGTCAACCGCATCCCGGTGCGTTTTGCGATCTTTTTTCTGGCGACACTCTGCCTGCTCGCACTGTCGGCGCTGGCGGTGATCGCCACTTTGGGCTGAGGGGGAGAAAAACATGGATACGAACGATATTCTGGGACCGGTCGCGACACTCGCGCTCTGGTCGATGATCATGTGGGTGTGGATGTATGCGACGCGCATCCCTGCGATGAGCCGCGCAAAAATCGACGCTGTCGGAATGGTTGGCGGCACCGGCAAGGGACTCGACGACGTGCTGCCGCCCGAAGTCCAGTGGAAGGCCCACAATTACAACCATCTGATGGAGCAGCCGACGGTCTTTTATGCCGTCGCCATCGCACTCGCGATCGGCGGCATGGGCGGCGGGCTCAACGCGCAACTGGCCTGGGCCTATGTCGCGCTGCGCATCGTGCACAGCCTGGTTCAGGTCACGGTCAATCGCGTGATGTGGCGCTTCGGCGTCTTCGTGCTGGCGAGCCTCGCGCTGCTGGCACTGTGTGTCCACGCATTCATCGGGTTCGTGGTACACTAAAAGCCATCGCCCCCGGCGCAGGCGGGGGCCGCTGGCAACCTCACGCAAAGCCGATAGCGGCCCCCGCCTTCCGCCTCCGGCGGAAGTTTATCCTGAGCGCCGCCGCAGGCGGCGTCGAAGGGCGGGGGCAACGGTTTACCGCGAAAACCGCCCCGCCAGTTCCACATGGGTCGACCAGCGGAACTGGCCGACGGGTTGCACCCAATCGAGCGTGTAGCCGCCGTCGATCAGTATCTTCGCATCGCGCGCGAAGCTCGCGGGATTGCAACTGACATAGGCGACGACCGGCGCGGTCGATGCCGCGAGCTGCTTCACCTGCTCCTCTGCCCCGGCACGCGGCGGATCGAGAATGATTGCGCCGAAGCGGTTCAATTCGGCGGGAACCAGCGGACGACGGAACAGGTCGCGATGCTCGCCGGCGACTAGCGCACGCGCGCGGTTCGCCGCGCCCGTCAGTGCCGCAACCGCGTCGCGCGCACCTTCGGCGGCATAGAGTTTGCGCCCGGCCTGAACCGACAAGGCAAAGGTGCCGACGCCCGCGAACAGGTCAGCCACGGCGCCCGCATCGCCGATCGCGCGGCGCACCGCGTCGACCAGCGCGGCCTGCCCCGCCGCCGTCGGTTGAAGAAAGGCAAAGGGCGGCACTTCGACCGTCACATCGCCAAAGCGCATCGTCGGCGGTTCGGGCTGCCACAGGATTTCGAGCCCGTCGCCCTGATCGATCGCAAAGCGCGCGAGCTGGTGCGTGCCGGCGAAATCCTGCAACGCCATCGCGGCGTCGAGCCCTTCGGCCTTTACGCCCTCGAGGATCAGCTCGACGCCCTGGTCGAGCATCTGCATCTTGACCTTCACCGGGCGGCGCGGCGGCGCGATCATTACCAGCAGTTCGCGCACCGGCGCGATCAGCGCGAACAGCTCGGGCATCAACAGCGGGCACATCCGCATGTCGACAATCTGGTTGCTGTGCGCGGCGTTGAAACCCAGCGCGACCTGCCTGCCGGTCCGGAGCGCGGTCAGCGCGGCGCGGCGGCGGCTTTGCGGCGGCGACAGCAGCGCGGGCCGAACGTCGCCATAAGGCACCTCCTGCCCCATGAGCCCGCCAATCACGC
>NZ_DASWTD010000342.1:0-3359 GCF_036402335.1 Sphingopyxis sp.
CAGCCAGTCCGCCTGATACAGACGGTGCTCGCGCATCAGCGGCGGGCGCACCGGCGGCAAATCGCTGCTCGCATCGGGGATCGGGCTGTACGCCGAATAATAAACGCGGCGGAGCTGATAGCCCGAATAGAGGTTCGTCGCGGTCTTCAGAATATCGTCGTCACGCGCCGTGTCCGCCCCGACGATCATCTGCGTCTACTGCCCCGCAGGCGCAAAGCGCGGCGGCATCGCCTTGCCGATCAGCCGGCTCTTCGCCGCCTCGATCGCATCCTCGGCGCCGACGCGCACCGACGCCATCGTCTTGCGGATCGTCTCGGGCTTCTTTTCGGGCGCGAAGCTCGAGAGCCCCGCCTCGGTCGGCAGTTCGACATTGGTCGACAGCCGATCGGCATAAAGCCCCGCGAGCGCGATCAGCCCGGGATCGGCGCCCGCGATCGTTTTCAGATGGATATAGCCGGCAAAGCGATGCTCCTCGCGCAGGATGCGCGCGACCTCGACCAGCTGCTCCATCGTATAATCCTCGGAGCGGATGATCCCCGACGACAGGAACAGACCCTCGATATAGTTGCGCTTGTAGAAATCGAGCGTCAGCCGGACGACCTCCTGCGGGCCGAACCGCGCGCGTTCGACATTGCTCGACGCGCGGTTGATGCAGAAACGGCAGTCGTAGATGCAGAAATTGGTGAGCAGGATTTTCAGCAGCGAGATGCAGCGCCCGTCGGGGGCGTAGCTATGGCAAATGCCCATGCCCTCGGTCGACCCGATGCCCTTGCTCGCTATCGAATCGCGCTTCACCGTCCCCGACGAGGCGCAGGAGGCATCATATTTGGCCGCATCGGCCAGCACAGCCAGTTTTTCGAGAATCGGTTTCGCGGACATGCCCCATGTCTATCACTAGAACATATGAGGAACAAATATCCTGGGTTAAGTCGGGCGCACTTACGCCTCGCGCCATCGCGCGGGCATCGCAATGTCCACGACCAGCCCGCCCGGCTTCCAATGCCGCGCGATCGTGCCGCCGAGATTGTTGCGCACGCTGCGTTCCATCAGCATCGTGCCAAAGCTGGTACGTTCGGGCGCGGTGACGTCACTGGCGCCCGTTTCGGTCCAGGTCAGGCGGAACATCCGTGGTTCGCTGCCTTCGGGATCCTGTGTCCAGCGGACCTCGACGCGCCCCTTCTCGCTGGTCAGCGCGCCGTGCTTGACCGCGTTGGTCGCAAGCTCGTTGAAGGTCAGCGCCATCGCGACCAGCGCATTTTCGGGAAGCAGCAGATCGGGTCCCGACCAGCGGACCCGCGGAAAGGCCGCTTCGACCTCGCGCATCAGTGCGTGCATCGACCCGGTCATGAAATTGGCGCCGAGCAGGACATTCTGGGCGCGGTTGAGCGCATCCAGCCGGCTGCTGATCCGCTCGACATAATCGTCGACGTCGCGCGCGGCATGGCGGGTCAGCGAAATGATCGCGCTGACCGTCGCAAACAGATTGCGCATCCGGTGGTGCAATTCGCGCATCAGCAGGTTGGCGTTTTCCTGCCGGCTTTTCTGTTCGGTGATGTCGATGCTGACCCCGGTCAGCATCGCATCGTCGGCATGCACGACCCAATCGCCGCGGACCGCATTCCAGCGGACGCCCCGTTCGGGATTCGATACGCGATATTCAGCCGCATAAGGCGTTCGGTTGGCGACCGTTTCTTCCAGCAATATGCGAAGCGCGGCCCGGTCTTCGGGATGGACCAGGTCGAAAAAGCCGTTGCCGGTCGCCAGTATCGTCTCGAAACCGGAACCCCAGAGTTCGGCGCCGGCGCCCTGCGTGCTCAACCGGTCGGTCCGCGGATCATATTGCCAGGTCGCTATCCCCGAAAAATCGAGCGCGCGTTCGAGCGACCGGCGCGCCTCGTCGCGCTCGGCGCCGATCCGGCGCAGATCCGCCTCGGCCATGATGATCCCCGCAAAATCGGCGAGCCGCGCCAGATCGACGTCGGTGAGCGCTGCCCGCTCGTCGCGGTCGAGCACGCAAAGGCTGCCGAGGACCGCGCCATTATGGGCCCGCAGCGGCACTCCGGCATAAAAGCGGATGTGAAGCTCGCCCGTCACGAGCGGATTGTCGCGCGAGCGCGGATCACCAAATGCGTCGGTGACCATAACCGGCCCGTCTTCGGCGATGACATGGGGGCAGAAACTATATTCGCGCGGCGTTTCGCGGGCCTCGACGCCATATGCCGATTTGAACCATTGCCGGCGGTCGTCGACGAGTGAAATCAATGCGATCGGCATGTCGAACAATTCGGCGACCATTCGTGTCACGCGGTCGAACGCCGGTTCGGGCGGCGTGTCCATGATCCGGTATTCGCGAAGCGTGGCGAGACGCAGCCGTTCGGCCTCGATTGCCCCTTCGTCGCCCCCGTCCGCCAAATCCCGTTCCTCGCTGCCTGGCGATACTTCTCGTGCCGCATCGCTCATTTCCCCGGCGGGCCGCTCTGCCATGATTATGGTCCCTACAAAAGCATACACCGCGCGCAATAAGGAAAGTGGTTCTATTCCACCAACTTATCTCGCCGCTTCATCGCGTCCCGGCTGACTCTACGCTTTGGCGCGCGACAAGTTGCAGCGCCGCGCGCCGCATTTCGGCGGCGCGGCGCGGAACCGACCCGCGCCGGGACGCGTATGACTGATCTCAAGAGGGAGCAATTTTGATGACATTGGGTGAGGAACTTCGCGGACATCTTCCCTATCTGCGCCGCTATGCGCGCGCGTTGACGGGCAGCCAGCAGCATGGCGACAATTTCGTGCACACGACCCTCGAAGTCATCGTTGCGGCGCCCGGGGAATTCCATAGCGGCGACGGCACCCGGATCGACCTTTACCGCAATTTTCATCGAATCTGGGAAAGCGCCTATATCGACGAGGGCGAAGACAGCGACGAAGGCGAGCACCCCCTCGTCCGCGCGGCGCACCGGCGCCTCGTCCAGATCACCCCGCTTGGCCGGCAGATCCTGCTGCTTACCGCGCTCGAAGGTTTCTCGGTCGAGGAAGCGGGAATGATCACGGGTACCGACATCGAAACCGTCGAAGCCTTGCTCGCCGATGCCGTCGGCGATCTCGACCGCGAATCGCAGACCTCGGTCCTGATCATCGAGGACGAGCCGCTGATCGCGATGGAGCTCGAACAGATCGTGCGCGATCTCGGCCACCGTGTCGCGGGCATCGCCACGACGCACGAAGATGCCGTGGCAGCATTCGAGGATACCGACGCAGGCCTCGTCCTCGCGGATATCCAGCTCGCCGACGGATCGTCCGGGATCGATGCCGTACAGGATATCCTGGCGATTGCTCCGGTACCGGCGATCTTCATCACCGCC
>NZ_DASWTD010000343.1:0-1657 GCF_036402335.1 Sphingopyxis sp.
TAGGCGGAAATCGCCGGCGGCGTCCCACCCGGGAAAATTGCGCGCGAGCAGCCAGTCGGAGAGGATCGAAGGCGCTCCGATCGCGCGATGAAGCTCGGCAAGGTCGAAACGTTGTCCGAGACCGAAGGCATCTATTACCCCGAGGCCGAGGACCACCTCGCCCTCGAGGCGCCGCGCGGCGATCCAGTCGACGAGGCTGTGTCGCATGCCCTCATGCCCATCGCGGACGAGGCCGGCAATCGCGCGCGCGGTCTCCCAGCGCACCCGCGGGATCGGCCAACGAAGCCGGGAGGTCAGCAAGTCGAAGGCGAGGTCGCGCATCAGGCCCACTCCGGCTTGCGGATCGGCTGCGCGGCCACTTCTTCGAGGAAGATGTCGATCATCGCGCGGGTGCAAGCCTTGGCGCGGTCGGTCTCTCCGACCTGGAGCAGAAAATAGACCAGCTTTGCGTAGCCGACCGTGATGCTGCCCTCACGCGGCGTGCCAAAGACGGGCTTTGCGGTCTTGCGCAGAAACTCCTCCCATCGCCGCCTGAAATGTGTCGCCACGAAGTCTAGCCGCTTGCGTGTCTCGCCGCCGCTCGAAAACCACTCGCCCCAGCCGTTGCGGACGATTTGCGCGCGGACGAGCCAGTCGAACGCGCGGCTGCGCCCGTGCCGGTCGAGTGCGATCTCGGCCGCCCGGTCGAGCGCGTCGCTCGCGAAGAAATAGAGGTCGGGTCCCGACGTCGCGCGATCGAGGTCGGCGAGCGCGGCATCTCCTTGTCCCGCGTCGTTCCAATAGTCGAGCCATGCCGTGAGACCTTCGCCGACGAGGAAGCGGCGGCGGAGCGCGGCGAGAAATGCGTCGAGCTCGCCGGGCGGATAACGCCTAAAATCGGGCAGCTTCCGCTTCCGGCCGGGCGAGGAGCTGTCGCGCCGCGCCTCTTCGCGCGCAGCGCGGCGCTCGGCGTCGCGCGTTGTTCCGCTACGAACGAGAACCGCTTTGGCGGCCGCAGCCGCGTGAGGACGGGCGGGCGACGCCGCCTTGAAGAGGGTCCGTCTTTCGGCCGCCGTCACGAAGGTGGAAAGCAGCGCCTCACCCGCAGGGGTTTCCGAAAGCGTGCGCTTCGCATAGTCGCGAAGCAGCCGCTCGGACCAGTCCCAGTCGCCGTCCTCGACGAGCGCTTCGAAACACCCTGCCACCTTGTCGGGGCGGTAGTCGAGCAGCAGACGGTGATATTCGGGCGGCGCATGCCGCGTCTCGCGGCCGTCGGTATAGCCGAGGATCTGTTCGACCGGCCCGGCGATTTCAACCAGCCAGTCCCTGGCGTCGGCATCACCCGCGGCCAGCATCAGCTCGAGCGCCTCGAGCACTTCGAAGACATAGATATCTTTACGCCAGCCGTAGCCGAGCAGGCAGGCATAGGCATGGGCGAGTTCCTTCGCTGCTTCATCGGCGAGCCCGTTGTCGGCGGCGAAAGTCGCGAGCTTGACTGCGGCGTCGGCGCGCTCGTTGAATTCGGTCTGATCGGCGTCGAGCGACGCTTTCTCGCGCGCGAACAGGAACGCCGCGGCTTCGGGGGTGAGCAGCCGATGGCGGCGCTCGGAGAGCAGGTCGATCCAGAGCTCGTCCAGCCAGAAGGGGCTTTCGGCCGCGCAGCGGAGGTCGGATTCGC
>NZ_DASWTD010000344.1:0-2895 GCF_036402335.1 Sphingopyxis sp.
CCCGGCGGTCGCCCGGTGTCGATCCTGCTCGCGTGCATCGGGCTTGCGACGACGCTCTGCGCGATCGCGCTCGCGATGCTGCCCGCCCCCGACGAAGCGAACAAGACGCTCGCGGTGATCAAGATCGTCGGCATGACCGCGGCCTTGCTCGGGACGGGCGCGACCGTCTATTGGCTCTCGCGCCGCCGCGCCGCCCGCGCCGACCCGCAATTGAAAGACGCATGACCCAACCCCAGCGCAAACCCCGAGTCCAGCGACAGCCTCCGGAGGAACGCCGCCAGGATTTACTCGCCGCGACGATCACCTGCCTTGCGCGGCTCGGCCCGCGCGCGACGACGGGGCGCGAAATCTGCCGGCAGGCCGGGGTGTCGCACGGCCTGCTCCGCCATTATTTCGTCAATCCCGACAATCTGCTGCTCGAAACCTATCAGCAGCTCTGCGACCATTTCCTTGCGCGCTTCGAGGCCGAGCTGCTCACCCCCGGTGCCGATCCGTGGGAGGCGCTCGATCATTTCTTCGCTGTGCTGTTTTCGGACGAATGGGCCAGCTCGGACATATTGGGCGCGTGGATGGCGTTCTGGACCCTCGTGCGCAGCAACGATGAGTTCGCCGAGGTCAGCGAGGATTATAACCGCCGCCTCCGCGCGCTGCTCGACACCGCCTTCTCGCGCCTGCCGCACAAGTCCGACGGGCTCGCGCGCGCCGATGCGATCCCGATCCTGTCGGCGGTGATGGACGGGCTGTGGCTCGACTATTGCCTGTCGCCGAGCCGCCTCTCGCACGAACGCGCGCTCGCGCTGTGCAGCCTCACGCTACGCCAGATCGCGCCGCGCTAGACCGAATAACGGCCATCCCGGAAGGACCACCCTTTCTTCCGTTCGTGCTGAGCTTGTCGAAGCACCGTCCTTCTTTCCTCGACGTTCAAGGAAAAGGACAGCCCTTCGACAAGCTCAGGGCGAACGGAGGTTGGAACAGCCTCTATTTCTTCAGCCAGCGGTCGTACCAGGCGATGTTGCTGCGCATCCGGTGGACCAGGTAGCTCGGCACGCTGAGCCCGTGATTCTCGCCGGGATAGACGATCAGCTTCGTCGGCACGCCGCGTGTCTTCAGCGCCAGATACATCTGCTCGGCCCCGACGCACGGCACATTGTCGTCGGCATCGGCGCACTGGAACAAGGTCGGCGCGCTGATCCGCTCGGGGTGGAGGAACGGATAGGCGAGCTTGCGCCAGGTATCGAATTCCTCCCACGGCGTCCCGAGTTCGAGGATATATTCACGCGCATACATGTCGACGCCGAAGGTCGCGAGGACGTTGGCGACCCCCGCCCCCGACACCGCCGCCTTGATGCGCTTGTCGCTGGCGATCATATAATCGGTGAGGATGCCGCCATAGCTCCAGCCGCCGACCCCGATCCGCGCGGGATCGGCGACCCCGATGTCGATCGCATGGCTGATGCCCGCGCTGATGTCCTTGACGTCGACATTGCCCCAGTCGGCATAGATCGCGCGCGAGAAATCGAAACCGCGCCCCGACGATCCGCGCGGATTGACCTTGAGCACCGCATAACCCGCCGCGGCATAAAGCCGCGCCTCGATGTCGAATTCATGGCTGTGCTGATACACCGGGCCGCCATGCAGATCGGCGATCAGCGGATAGCGTTTCGCCGGGTCATAGTCGGGCGGCAGGGTCAGGAAACCGTGGATCTCGGCATCGCCGCTCTTGAACGCGACGTCGCGGATCGGCCCGAGCGCGCGCGCCTTCAGCCAGTCGTTGTGGTGCGTCAGCGGACGCAGCCCGCCGTCGACCGCCTTGATCTCGGCCGGCGTGTTCACATCGGTATCGAGGATCGCGATCCGCCCGTTCTTCGCCACGGCATAGTCATAGCCCAGCCGCGCCCCCTCGGTCAGATAGGTGATCGCGCTGCTCGCCGGATCGATCGTCGCGAGCCAGGTGTCGCGGTCCTGCTCGATCAGCGCGATCAGCTTGCCGTCGGGGGTCCAGCGCGGATGATAGAACCAGCGGTCGATCCGCGCTGGCCGCGCGACGCTGCCGTCGACGATATCGGCCACCACCATCTGCGGCGACCCGTAATAGATCCATTTGTCCTCGGCGCCTTCGAGCCAGACGAGCTTGCGCGAATCGGGCGACCATGATGGCCCCGAACCCCAGTCCGGATCGCCGTCGGCGCCCGGCGACGTGCTGACCTTGCGCGGTTCCCCGCCTTCGGGCGCGACGACGAAGATGTCATAGTTCAGCGTCCGGTCGGCGTCGCCATGGTCCTTCGCGGTATAGGCGATCCACTGGCCATCGGGCGACCACGCCGGATGCCAGTGGTCGCGCGCGCCCGCGGTGACCTGCACCGCCTTGCCCGTCGCAAGCTCGACGACGAACAATTGCTGCGTCCGGTCGTCGAGATAGCCGCGCCCGTCCTGCTTGAAGAAGAAACGCTCGGTCTCGACCGGCGGCGGGGTCTTCGCCTTGCTGCCGACATGCTTGCCGATCTCGGCGACGACGACCGCGCGCTTGCCGTCGGGCGACAGCGCATAGTCGCTGATCCCGCCCGCCAGCGTCGTGACCTGCCGCGCCGTCCCGCCGGCGACGGGCATGCGCCACAGCTGCGTATTCTCGTCTTCCTCTTCCTTCGTATCGTCGGCATCGGCGCCGCGCTTCTTCGTCGCCCCCGCGTCGCTCAGGAAGAACATCGTCCGGCCGTCGGCGCCATAGCGCGGCTGCCATTCGCTGTTCGCCGGGGTCCTGGTGAGCTGAACCGGCGCGCCGCCGTCCCACGCCACCGTCCACAGGTCGCTCTTCTCGGCATCGAGCTTGGTGTCGTCGACCGCGACGCTATACGCTATCCGGCTGCCATCGGGCGAAAAGCTCGGCCCCGCGACGTC
>NZ_DASWTD010000345.1:0-3805 GCF_036402335.1 Sphingopyxis sp.
GGGCAGTTTCGCGAGCTGTTTGCGCGCCCGTCCCAGGCTGCGGCCATCGGGAACGCGAAAGCGCGCGATGACGAGATCGAGCCCTTCGATGCGTTCGCGATCGAGAAGCGCAAAGCCCGCCTTGTCCGCTCGCGCGATCATCGGCTCGTCGACCCCGCTTGCGACGAGGACGCCGCGTACCGCGGGTTCGCCGCGTTCGTCGAGTTCGATGCTGTCGCGGTTGCCGCGCGCCAGCGCGGTAATCCGGTCGAGCCGGATTTCGAGCAGCCGGTCGCGGGCCGAGATCAGCAGCGGCCGGGCATCCAGATCGGGCAGGGAGGGCAGCGTGCGCGCAGGGTCGGGAAGCTGGACCGGCGGCAGTGCGATCTGCGCGGCAACGGGCTGCCCGGTTCCGCCGGGCAGGAGGCAAAGGCTCGCCAGCAATATCGTCCAGATTCTTGGCACCATCTCGCGTCCGTTGGTCGTTTCCGGAAAAAATTTAGCAGGATGTGGAAGAAACGATAGAAGGTCGTCGTTTCTTCCTTCGAACACGAAAAGGCGACAATGCGCTTCGAAGAGGAACTGGTCCAGCTGCTGCCCCGTCTGCGCCGCTTTGCGCGCGGACTGGCGCGCAACGTCAGCGATGCCGACGATCTGTGTCAGGCGGCGATCGAGCGCGCCCTGAAATCGCGCGAACAATGGCAACAAGGAACGAGACTGGATAGCTGGATGTATCGCATCACCCGCAATCTCTGGATCGACGAGCGCCGCGCCGCGGGCCGGCGCGGCGTTCACGCGCCGATCGACGAGGCCGTTACGCAAATCGCCGGCGAGGGCGCGGCCGAAGTCGAGGCCGGAGCGATGCGCGGCGACGTCGACGGCGCGATGGCGCACCTGCCGGACGAGCAGCGCGAAGTCGTGATGCTGATCCTTGTCGAAGGCTATGCCTATCGCGAAGCCGCCGAGATACTCGAGGTCCCGATAGGCACCGTTACCTCGCGCCTTGCCCGCGGACGCGAGACGCTGATGCACCTGTTGGGAGAAGCTGCATGAGTTTCGACCCCGCCACGATCGCCGCCTATGTCGATGGCGAACTCGACGACCTGACCGCGCGCCGGATCAAGCGCGAAGCCGGGAGCGACGCCGGACTGGCCGCCGAGATCGCGCGTAACCGCGAATTGAGGGCGCAGCTCACGGCGCATTTCGCGCCGGTCATCGAAGAGGTGGTGCCCGAGCGGCTGCGGGCGCTGCTCGTCGAAACGAATGTCGACACCAGCCTCGCCGCGCGGCGCGAGACGAAGCGCCTGCGCTTTGCCCCGATCCATTGGGCGACGATCGCCGCGTCGCTCGTGCTCGGGCTGACGATTGGCCTGAAGCCATGGATGCCGGTCGCGGATGTCACCAACGCGAATGGCACGCTCGTCGCCTCGGGCGCGCTTGCCGAAGCGCTCGACACACAGCTCGCATCGAACCAGCCGGCCGATGCGACGGTGCGGATCGGTCTCAGCTTCAGGAACAGGGACGGCCGGACCTGTCGCAGCTTCGAGGGCCGTGGTTTGGCGGGCATCGGATGCCATGAAGGCGGCCGATGGAGGCTGGAGCGCACGATGGGTGGGACGGCGCAGGGCGAGTACCGGCAGGCCGCATCGGGCGCGCTGGCTGCCGATGCTGCCGCCATGATGGCGGGCGAACCCTTCGATGCCGCAGCCGAACGCGCCGCGCGCCGGCGCGGATGGACCGACTAATCGCTTCGGATTGCCATGTCTGGCTTGTCGGCAATTCCCGCATGGAGTGAATGGCAAGGCTATCCGCTGCGAAGAATCACGTCCCGCCGATAACGAGCGATGCCCGATGCAGCGATGCCCGTCGCCGCAGCGATCACCATGGCCGGGCGGATATTGGCGCGCAGGAGGGGGTCGGCGGCGTTGAGCGGCTCATCGGGAAAATACATTGCGCGACGAGTCTGTCGATGCGTCCGCTCAGATCGAAATGAATGTGCGGCGCGCGCATTCCCCGGCGCCCGCCGGGATAGGCGCCCGGCTTGACTGTGACGATCCGGTACTCGCCCGCTGCGTCGGCCCTGAGCGAGGCATAGCCCTGGAAATCAGGATCGAGAGGCGCCGTGTTGTCGTCGCTCGGATGGGCATAGCGGCCCGCGGCATTGGCCTGCCAGATTTCGAGCCGGGCGTGCGGCACTGGTCGCCCCGCCACATCCATGATGCGGCCCGATACCTCGACAGCCTAGCCGAACGCTCGACCCGCATGTCCCGCGACGGCCGTCAGATCGGCGTCGCTGTCTGCAGGTTTGACGATCGGGTAAAAGGGACCGACGATCTCGTTGGGCGTCGGCTCCAGCGGTTCGCGTATCGGCCGCGCGAGGGTCGGGGCAGCGGCTATGGCTCCGGCAAATTGTCCCATCAGTCGGCGTCGGGATAGAAGCATGGTCCATCTCCCATGATGGCATGTCGCGAACCTTATAGCATGAATGCCTCGCTTCCGCTCTGACTTGGGAGCAGAGACAGGCTAGAAGGCTCCCGACCGGTCACATCGGAGGTCGCCATGTTCCGCATCCTCGCCTTGCTCGCTGCGATCATCGTCCAGCCCGCGTCCGCCGCTCCCTCCGCAAGTCCGGCCGCGCCCGACCTCGTTGCGCTGAACGCCATTCCCCGCGAGTTCAGCGACGCATGGGCGCGGGGCGATGGACAGGCGCTGGGTTTGCTGATGGGGCCGGATGTCGATTTCATCACGGTGGGCGGCTCCTGGCTGCATGGCCGGGCGGATTTTTCTCTCTATCACCAACGGCTTTTCGACGGTCGCTTCCACGGTTCGACGATCACGCCGCTCGAGACGGACGTCCGGCCGGTCCGGGTCGACCTGGCTTTTGTGCGGTGGACGTGGCGAATTGTCGGGGATCGCAATTTCGACGGCTCGGCGCGGGCGCCCCGGGTCGGATTGATGTCGATGCTCGTCGAACGGCGGGATGACCGCTGGCTGGTAATCGCATCGCAAAACACCAACGCGGGGCCAGGCAATGCGCCGGAGAATGCCGGATTCACGTTCCCGCTTCGACTGCCGCCCGGACAGCCGCAATAGATATCGTGGCCGGAGCCGTGCGGCGGCTTCGACGTCATCGGTCCCATGGTTTTCGTTCAAAAAAGCCGTCGGACCGCTTGCCGCCTGATCCGCCAATCGAGCGACGCTGGTTAAACGTGTTGCGGCGTGGGAGCCCGCATATTTGGCCTTGGCTCCTGGCCGCCAATCGCGGTACCGCCGAATCCTGGGAACGGGGAAAGGAATCCGGTGCAGCTATCACGACGGGAATTCTCATTGGCGCTGGCGACGAGTCTCGTTGCGGCGCCGACAGCGCGTGCGGCCGAAAAGGCCGGCGCGAACGATGCGGCATTCACCGCCTTCCTCGACGCGGCCTTCGAGGCCGAGATCGCGCTCGATCCCGAGCAGCTTACCCAGCTTGGCCGCAAGGAGCAGCAGGACCGGTTCACCGATCCCGGCGACGCGGCGGCGGCGGCGCGGCTCGAGTGGCGGCGGGGCAGCGTTGCCGCGATGAAGCGGCAATTCGATCGCGCGACGCTCGGCGAGGATGCGCGGGTATCGTACGACATGTGGGTGCTCGAGCTCGAGCGCGCCGAGGCGTCGACGAAGTGGCGCGGACATAATTATATCTTCGACCGCAACGGCCCGCACACCGGGCTGCCGAACTTTCTGATCAACCAGCACCGCGTTGATACGCCCGTCGACATGGAGGCCTATGTCGCGCGGGTCACCGCGCTCGGTCCGACGCTCGACATCTATCTGGACAGGGCGAAGG
>NZ_DASWTD010000346.1:0-8358 GCF_036402335.1 Sphingopyxis sp.
TCCCGGTCGCCGTCCGATCGCTCGGCTATGCGCCGGGCATCGCCTCGCCGCTGCCGCCGAGTACCGGACCACCTGCCTTCGCCTGATCCAGACCGACCGGCTGCCCGCGCTTTTGCGCGGCGCGGCCCGTGACTGCATTCAGCGAAGGAAAAATCATGAAAACCCGTATCCATGGGGCGGCGCCGTTGCTGGCGCTTGCGACCTGCCTCGTCGCCGCTCCGGCCCATGCCGAAGACGCCGATGCCACCATCATCGTCACCGCGCCGACCGCTACCGACGCCGCCGAAGCGCGCGCAGCGCAAACGCCCGGCGGCACCGACATCGTCTCCTATGAAGATTATGCCGACAAATCGGTCGTATCCTTGCGCGACACGCTCGCCTTCTCGCCCGGCGTCTATCTCCAGCCACGCTACGGGCAGGAGGTGCGGATCTCGATCCGCGGCTCGGGCCTGTCGCGCGGCTTCCATATGCGCGGGCTGACGCTGCTCCAGGACGGGGTGCCGATCAACCTCGCCGACGACAATGGCGATTTCCAGGAGCTCGAGCCGATCTTCTTCGACCATCTCGAAGTCTATCGCGGCGCAAACGCGCTGCGCTTCGGATCGGGGACGCTCGGCGGCGCGATCAATGGCGTGACGCCAACGGGGCGCACCGCGCGGGGGCTCTACATGCGCGCCGACGTCGGCAGCTTCGACAGCATACGCGGACTCGTGTCGGCGGGCGTCGCCAGCGAACGCGTCGATGCATGGGGCGCGGTCAGCGCCGACACCACGGACGGCGACCGCGACCATGCGAAGCGCCGCAGCCTGCGTTTTCAGGGCAATGTCGGGCTGAAGCTGAGCGATGTGGTCAGCACGCGCTTCTACGCCAGCGTCAACAATATCAACCAGCAACTCCCCGGCGCGTTGACGCGGGCCGAGGCGCTGACCGCGCCGCGCAAGGCCAATGCGGGTGCGATTGCGGGCGATCAGGGTCGCGATATCGACTCGCTGCGCCTCCAGAACCGGACGACCTTCGACTGGGGCGCCCTGACGCTCGACGTCGGGGGTTTCATCAACGCAAAGTCGCTCCACCACCCGATCTTCCAGCTGATCGACCAGAAGTCGGTCGATATCGGCAGCTTCTTTCGCGCCGATTATGCGGGCGGCCCGGTCGAGGTCACGTTCGGTGGCGAAATCCGCCGTGGCAGCACCGATGCGCGTCAGTTCGTCAACAAGGACGGCCGGCGCGGCGCGCTGACCTTCGACGCCGATCAGAAGGCGCAGACCGCGACGCTCTATGGCGAGGTGCGCGTGCGGCCGGTCGACGCGCTGACCTTGATCGGGGGGGGCGTCTACGCCGACGGCTGGCGCCAGCGTCACGTCAATTTCTCGGCGACACCCGCGACCGATGGCCGGATCGACTTCGGCGCCTTCTCGCCCAAGATCGGCGTGCTCTTCGAACCCGCCGCCGATATCCAGTTCTTCGCCAATTACAGCCGCTCGGCCGAGTTTCCCGGCTTTGGCGAGGTGTTCCAGACGATCGGCACCCCGCCGACCAGCACCGTCGTTTCGGACGTCCGGCCCCAGCGCGCCTGGACCGCAGAGATCGGCACGCGCGGCAAGCTCGGTTTCGCCAGCTGGGACCTTGCGCTCTACCGTTCGACGCTGAAAGGCGAGTTGCTGCAGTTCACGACCAACAGCAATATCCCCGCCGCGACCTTCAACGCCGACCGCACGCTGCATCGGGGGTTCGAGGCCGGGCTGGACCTCGCGCCGACGGGCTGGCTGCGCCTGCGGCAGGTCTATACCTACAGCGACTTTCGTTTCCGGGGCGACGCGGAGTTCGGCGACAACCGCCTGCCAGTAGTGCCGAAGCACGCCTATCGGGCGGAACTGCGGATCGGCAGCGATGCGCTGCATATCGCGCCGAATCTCGAATGGGTGCCCGACGGCCCGTTCGCCGACTATCGCAACCATGTCCGCACCCCGGGTTATGCGCTGATCGGTGTCACTGGCGGCGCGACGATCGCGAAGGGCATCGACGCCTTCGTCGACGTGCGCAACATCACGGGCAAGAAGGCGATCGGCGATATCAGCGCGGTGATCGATGCACGGGTCAACAATAGCGCGACGCCGCCTGTCAATCCGGCGATCTATTATCCGGTCGAGCGCCGCGCGGTTTCCGCCGGCATCCGCGCGCGGTTCTAGGGGGAGCGACAGGGGATGACCGACATCAACCGGGTTCCGCTTTATCGCACGATCTGGCGCTGGCATTTCTACGCCGGGCTGTTCGTCATCCCCTTCATCCTTGTCCTGTCGCTGACGGGCGCGGCCTATCTGTTCAAGCCGCAGATCGACCGGTGGGAGGAGCGCTCATGGCGCGGCTTGCCGACGGCGGGAACGGTCGATGCCGACGCGCAGGTTGCGGCCGCACTCGCTGCCCATCGCGGCGCGAGCTTTCATTATTACCGCCTTCCCGAAGCGCCCGGCGATGCGGCGGTCGTCCATATCGGCCTGCCGGGCGGCGCGATGCGCGATATTGCTGTTTCACCGCAAGGCCGGGTGATCGGCGCGGCCGATCCCGACCAGCGTATCTCGGCGTGGCTCTCGCGCATCCACGGCACGCTGCTGATCGGCCGTACCGGCCGCCTCCTCGTCGAGCTTGCTGCAAGCTGGGCGATCGTGATGATCCTGACCGGCCTTTATCTCTGGTGGCCGCGTGGACGCGGGTTCGCGGGCGTGCTCTGGCCGCGCGTCTCGCTTGGCGGCCGCTCGGCGCTCCGCGACATCCACGCGGTCACCGGCTTCTGGGTCTCGGGCCTCGCGCTGATCCTGCTCTTCACCGCGCTGCCATGGACCGACGTCTGGGCAGGCGGTTTTCGCATGATCCGCGCCGAAATGGGCTGGGTGTCGGGGGTGCAGGACTGGAAGGGCGGCGCCAATCCGCATGCGACGCACGATCATCGCGCGATGGCGACTGCGGAACCGGCGGGGCCGCCGCCGCTGGCGTCCCTCGAATATATCGTTCTTCGCGCCCGCACCGAGCATATGCCGGCCCCCGCGATCATCCAGCCGCCGGGCGCGCCCAACGCCTTCGGCCCGCCCAACGGCAATGTCTGGACGCTGACGACGCTGACCCAGAACCGGCCGCTGGTGCGCAAGGTCAGCTACGACCCCGAAACCAGCCTCGAAGTCGCGCGCAGCGGCTTTGCCGCCAAACACGCCATCGACCGAGCGGTCGGCTACGGCATCGCATGGCACGAGGGGCAGCTCTTCGGCCTCGCCAACCAGCTGATCGGGGTCGCGACCGCACTCGCGCTGTTCACGCTCGCGATCTCGGGCTTCCTGATGTGGCGCCGCCGCAAGCCCGGCGACGCGCTCGGTGCGCCGTCGCAGCCGCGCGATCCCGCGAAGCTCAAGGGCGTCGCTGCGCTCATCCTGACCCTTGCAGCCTTGCTGCCGTTGCTCGCCGCCTCGTTGATCCTCCTCTGGATCGCCGAGCGCCTCGTGCTGCCGCGCTTGCCGCGCGCTGCACGCTGGCTGGGCGTTGCGGCAAAGGCCCCGGCGCGCTTATAGGTTGCACATGGCCCGCGTCCTCCATCTGCTCGCCCTTCTGATCGCGCTGCTCCTCGCCCCCGCGGCGGTCGCGCAGGAGCGTGGTCCCGTCGTCCTCGCGGCAGCCAGCCTGCAGGAATCGCTGACCGAGGCGGCGAACCTCTGGGCGGCAAAAGGCCACGCCAAACCCGTGCTCTCTTTCGCGGCCTCCTCGGCGCTCGCGCGGCAGGTCATTGCGGGCGCGCCCGCTGACCTCTTCCTCTCGGCCGACGAGGAGTGGATGGACGCGGTCGCCAAGGCCGGGCTGCTCCGCGCGGGCACACGCACGACCTTGCTCGGCAACCGCCTCGTGTTGATCGCCCCCGCCTCCAGCAAGGTCCGGCTGACCCCCGCACGCGGCTTCGCGCTCGCCAGGGCGCTCGGCACCGGCCGCCTCGCGCTCGCCGATCCCGATGCCGTGCCCGCGGGCAAATATGCCAAGGCCGCGCTCACCCGTCTCGGCGTCTGGAGCGGCGTCGCGGCCAAGGTAGCGCCTGCCGAAAATGTCCGTGCCGCGATGGCGCTCGTCGAGCGCGGCGCCGCGCCGCTCGGCATCGTCTATGCGACCGACGCGCGCGCGTCGAAGGCGGTGCGCATGGTCGGCGTCTTCCCGGCATCGAGCCACCCGCCGATCCGCTATCCGGTCGCGCTGCTCAAGGCCTCGCGGCACAAGGATGCCGCGGGCTTCCGCACTTTCCTGCTGTCGAAACAGGGTCGCGCCATCTTTGCGCGCCACGGGTTTTCGGCGCCCTGATGCTGTCACCCGAAGAGTGGGGGATCGTCGCGCTGTCGCTGAAGGTCGGCGGCGTCGCGGTGCTCGCCACGCTTCCCGTCGGCTTCGCGCTCGCGTGGATTCTCGCGCGGTACCGTTTTCCCGGGCGCGTCGTCCTTGATGCGCTCGTTCACCTGCCACTTGTCCTGCCGCCGGTCGTCACCGGCTGGCTGCTGCTGATCGCCTTCGGTCCGCTCGGCCCCGTCGGGCGCTGGCTCGAAAGCTGGTTCGGCATGACCTTGATGTTTCGCTGGACCGGCGCCGCGCTCGCGGCGGCGATCATGGCGCTGCCGCTGATGGTGCGCGCGATGCGGCTGTCGATCGAAGGGATCGACCGGCGGCTCGAGGGTGCGGCGCGCACGCTCGGCGCCGGGCGCTGGCACAGCTTCCGGACGATCAGCCTGCCGCTCGCGCTTCCGGGCGTCCTCGCAGCGCTCGTGCTCGGCTTCGCGCGCTCGATCGGCGAGTTCGGCGCGACGATCACCTTCGTCTCGAACATCCCGGGCGAGACGCGCACGCTGCCGCTCGCCATCTATTCGGCGCTGCAGGTTCCGGGGGGCGAGGCGATGGTGACGCGCCTTGCGCTGCTGTCGGTCGCGCTGTCGCTCGGCGCGCTGGTCCTCTCCGAATGGCTGGTACGCCGCACGCATCGCGAAAGGCAGCGCGATGGCGATTGATATCGACGTCACCCGCCGCCTCGGTGACCGGACGATTGCCGCGCGCTTTGCAGCGGGACCCGGCCTGACCGCGCTGTTCGGCCCGTCGGGGGCGGGGAAGACGAGCGTGCTGAACATGGTCGCGGGATTGCTGTGCCCCGATCGCGGCCACATCCGTATCGGTGAGCGTACCCTGTTCGATGGCGCCATCGACCTGCCGCCCGAGGCGCGCCGCGTCGGCTATGTCTTTCAGGACGGGCGGCTCTTCCCGCATCGCCGCGTGCGCGCGAACCTCACCTACGGGCATGATCTTGCCGCGCCTGCCAATCGCTGGATGGGCCTCGACGAAGCGGTCCGTTTCCTCGGCATCGGGCATCTGCTCGATCGCTGGCCGCACAGCCTGTCGGGGGGCGAGGCGCAGCGCGTTGCGATCGGGCGCGCCTTGCTCGCCAGTCCCGAGATCCTGCTGATGGACGAGCCCCTGTCGTCGCTCGACGCGGCGCGGCGCGGCGATATCATGGCGGTGATCGAGCGCATCCGTGACGAGCTCAAACTGCCGGTCCTTTATGTCAGCCACGACCGCGCCGAGGTCGACCGGCTTGCGACGTCGGTGGTGGAGATCGGCGAATAAAGTTTCACTTGAAACCATTTTGATGATAGAAGCGGTCCCATGGAAAGCCAGTTTACCCACGTCCATGACACGCCGCCGCCGGGTGCTGCGGCCGACTGGACGATTCCGCAAAATTGGGATGCCTTCACCGCCGACGAGCATGCGATGTGGGATCGCCTCTTCGCACGCCAGTCCGACATGCTCCCCGGCCGCGCCGCCGATGCCTTTCTACGCGGCATCGACGTGCTTCGGCTCGAAAAGCCGGGCATCCCCGATTATCGCGAACTCAACGCGCGGCTGATGGCGGCGACGGGGTGGCAGGTGATCGCCGTGCCCGGGCTCGTACCCGACGATGTGTTTTTCGACCATCTCGCGAACCGCCGCTTTCCCGCGGGCAATTTCATCCGCACGCCGCAACAGCTCGATTATCTGCAGGAACCCGACGTCTTCCACGACGTCTTCGGCCATGTCCCGATGCTCGCGGACCCCATATTCGCCGACTATATGGTCGCCTATGGCATGGGCGGACTGCGCAGTCTGAAATTCGACGCGCTGAAACAGCTTGCGCGGCTCTATTGGTACACGGTCGAATTCGGCCTGATCCGCGAAGCCGCGGGCCTGCGCATCTATGGCGCGGGGATCGTGTCCTCCTTTGCCGAAAGCGTTTTCGCGCTCGATTCGGACAGCCCGAACCGGATCGGCTTCGACCTCGCGCGCGTGATGCGCACCGACTACCGGATCGACGATTTCCAGCAGAATTATTTCGTGATCGACAGCCTCGACCAGCTGCTCGACACGACGGTGAACACCGATTTCGCGCCGCTCTATGCCGCAAACGCCGCGTTGCCACCGATTCCGATCGCCGATTTCCTGCCCGATGACGAGGTGATCACCCGCGGTACGCAGGAATATGCGCTAGGTAAGCAAACCGCGTAAATCCGTTCGTGTCGAGCGAAGTCGAGACACACCGAAGGCACGCACTATCGATGGGCATCTCGACTTCGCTCGATGCGAACGGGAACTCGGGCTGTTGCTCACCAGCTCCCGAAAGTCGCATCCGACGGGCTGGCGCGGTGGAAGGCGCGTTCCTTGCGCCGCCAGCCGTAACGGCGGCGCTTGACCAGCAGCAGGCACGGCCATTCGGCGCTGCCGCCGCGCGCGGCGAGGCGAAAGCCCTGTGCGCGATAGGCCGCAAGCACCGGTTCCATCTGGCGCGCGATCAGCCCGGCGAGGATCGCATGGCCACCCGGAGCGGTCGCGGCGGCGATGTCAGGAGCGAGGGTGATCAGCGGTCCGGCCAGGATGTTCGCGATGACAAGGTCATAGGGCGCACGGTGGCGGATCGCCGGGTGATCGGTCCCGGGCGCGACCGCGAGCGCGAGCCGCCCGCCGCCGCGTCCGAGCGACACGCCGTTGATCCCCGCATTGTCGCGCGTCACGAAAATGCTCGCGGGGTCGATGTCCGACGCGATCGTCTTCGCGCGGGGCCAGAGCGCCATCGCGGCGAAGGCGAGCAGGCCGGTGCCCGTCCCGATGTCGGCGATATTGCGCGGTGCCGCGCCCGCGCGCGACAACCGGTCGAGCATCGCGAGACAGCCTGCTGTCGTGTCGTGCCCACCCGTCCCGAACGCCTGGCTCGCGTCGATCAGGAAGGGGGTGCTGCCCGCAGGAATGCGGTCGGCGTAGCTGCTCGTGTGGACGAAGAAGCGCCCTGCCTGCACGGGTTCGAGTCCCTGCTGCGACAGCGTCACCCAATCTTCTTCGGGCAATTGTTCGACGACGGGTTTCTTGCCCTTTGCGCTCGGCACGAACGACTGCAGCAGCTTCAGCAGCGCCAGCCCGGGCTTGTCATCCATATAGGCGTCGAGTTGCCACAGGCCGGCGTCTTCGTCGATCTCGCGCGTCACGACGACGGGCGCCTCGGGCATCGCATCGAGTTCGGGGATTTCACCCGACAGCGCCTCGGCCTCGGCGCGCGTGCAGGGGAGGGAGACGATCCAGCTCATGCCTTAACGAACATAGCTCGCGCCATTGACGTCGAGCACCGCACCGGTCATCGACGCCGGCGCCTCGAGCGCGCACCAGCGCGCCATTTCGCCAACCTCGTCGGGCATCGCAACGCGGCCGAGCGGAATGTCGGCGAGCAATTTGTCGCCGCCGCGGCTCGCCAGATATTCTTCCGCCATGCCGGTCATCGTAAAGCCGGGGCAGATGGCAAAGGCGAGGATGCCGTCTCTGGCATAGCCGCGCGCGATCGTCTTGGTCATCGCGACCATGCCCGATTTCGACGCTGCATAATGCCAGTGCGCGGGGCTGTCGCCACGATAGGCGGCGCGACTCGCGATATTGACGATGCGGCCGCCCGACGCTCTTTCCTGCCAGTGCAGCACGGCGTGGCGGCACAATTGCGCGCTCGCAGTCAGATTGACCTGTATCGTGCGGTTCCAGTTCGCGAGCCAGTCGGCGTCGGGATCGTCCAGCGGATTGCCCTCGAACACCCCGGCATTGTTCACTAGCACGTCGATGCGGCCGTCGAGCTTGTCGAGGTTTGTGCGCCAAAGCCGGTCGGGCGTCGCGGGATCGGAAAGGTCGCCGTCGGCGCTCGACAGCGCGACGAGCCTGATATCGTCGATAGCGAGGGTTGCGGCGATCGCGGCGCCGATGCCGCGGCTCGCGCCGGTGATCAGGTTGTGCGTGCTCATGTTCCCGCCTTAGAGGCATGGGGTACGCTATGCTAGATTGTTC
>NZ_DASWTD010000347.1:0-5291 GCF_036402335.1 Sphingopyxis sp.
GCCCGCCGCCGAGGCGGCTCCTGCAGCAGCGGAAGGCGCCGCTCCGGCCGCCGACGGTGCGGCGGCTGCGGCTCCCGCGGCCGAAGGTGCGGCGGCTGCGCCTGCCGGTGCCGCGCCGGCTGCTCCTGCCCCGGCCGAAGCCAAGAAATAATGCGGCTCGCGCCCGTCCTGCTGGCGGGCGCGCTAGCGCTCGCCGGTTGCGGCAAGAGCAACGAGCAGACCGCAACACCTGCGAGTGAGGGCGGCGCGGAGACGCCTGCCGTCGCGCCGACTGCGGCGATGGGCGAACAGGTCTTCAAACGCTGCGTCGCCTGCCACACGATCGAAAAGGGCGGCGCCAACGGCATCGGCCCCAACCTGCATGGCGTCGTCGGGCGCGCGGTCGCGTCGCACGCCGGCTTTTCCTATTCGGGTGCGATGAAAGCGAAGGGCGGCGTCTGGGACGAAGCCGCGCTCGACACCTATCTCAAGCAGCCGATGATGGCGGTGCCGGGAACGCGGATGGCCTTTGCGGGAATTCCGGACGATGCCGACCGCAAGGCGCTGCTCCTGTATCTGGAAGCGCAGTCGAAATAGTCCGCTGCCCCCGCCTTCGCGGGGGCGACGCTGACACTCAGTTCGGATCCTGCACGTTGCCGTAGAAATCCTGGATGATCTTCCACGCCTCTTCGGCGGTTTCGACGAAGTGGAACAACGCCAGGTCGCGCGCGCTGATCACGCCTTCCTCGACCAGCGCGTCGAAATTGACGACGCGGGTCCAGAATTCCTCGCTGAACAGCACGATCGGGATCGGCTTGATCTTGCCGGTCTGGATCAGCGTCAGCAGCTCGAACGTCTCGTCGAACGTCCCGAACCCGCCGGGAAAGACGCAGACCGCGCGCGCGCGGAGCAGGAAGTGCATCTTGCGCAGCGCGAAATAGTGGAACTGGAAGCTGAGGTCGGGGGTGACGTAGCGGTTCGGCGCCTGTTCGTGCGGCAACACGATGTTGAGCCCGACCGATTCCTTGCCCTCGTCGTCGGCGCCGCGATTCGCGGCCTCCATGATCGACGGACCGCCGCCCGAACAGACGACGAAATTGCGGCAGCCATTCTTGTCGGGCGGCACCTGGCTCGCGATCCGCGCGAGCCCCCGCGCCTCGTCATAATATTTGGCCTTCGCGGCAAGCCGCTCGGCGATCCGCTGTTCCTCGGGCGTGCGCGCTGCATCGAGCACGGCCTGCGCGGTATCGGGCGAGGGGATACGCGCCGAGCCATAGATGACGAGCATCGACTCGATCTTCGCCTCGTCGAGCATCAACTCGGGCTTGAGCAGTTCGAGCTGGAAACGCACCGGGCGCAAATCTTCGCGCAGCAGGAATTCGGTGTCCTGGAACGCCAGCCGATAGGCCGGGCTTTGCGTCTGAGGGGTCGATACCGCCTGTTTGGCGAAATGCGCGTCGTCCTTGGCTTTATGGAAACGCGAGCGATGGGGTTGTTTATCTTCTGCCATTAACGAGCGGCTACCCGTTTCGCATGACTTTGCCAAGACGGAGGCGTGGTCAGCGGCAGTAGCCGTTGCCGCTCATGTCGAAGTGGAAATGATTATAGTGCGCCGCATTATAATCGGGACCGAGCACCGTCCCGAAGCGGCGGCAGCCCGACTTGTGCAGCGCGCGCAGGAAATCCTGCGACGGCTTGTCGCCCTTCCACCCGCCATCGAGCATGATGCGGCGTCCGTCGGCAAGCACGAATCCCGACACGTCGATCGCGTTCGAATAGGCGTGCTGCGAAAGCCGGCCCGAGCGACCGCCGTAGATATTGCGGCAGCTATAAGTACCGAAGGTCTCGATCTTTACGACCTCCTGCCCGAAAAATTTCCGCGCTGCGGGTTTCACCGCATATTGCGCCCAAGCCGCGAAATTCCTGGCGAGCGGACAGGTCATCGCGCCGAGCCCCGACACGGGCGTGCCGATATCGAGCAGCTTGACCGAATCGATCGAGGTACAGCCGCCGCCATGATCCTCGTTCGGCAGCGGCGTGAAGCGCACACCGGCCTGTTTGAGGTCGAATGCGCATTGCTGTGCTTCGGCGCTGGTGAAGGACGGCGTGCCGACGGCCTGCGGACGGCTCGGCTTGCTTGCCGTCGGACGTTTGTCGCCGCGATTCTTCATCGCCTCGGGCGCGCCGAAACAGGCAGATAGCGCCAGCGCTGCGGTGGCGGCGATCAGGATCCGGGGCTTCAGGAAAGTCGGGATCGGCATGGTCGTCAAAATACCGACGAAATGGTTAACAAGCTGTATACCTTTCCTCCACTCATCGAAAATTTCGCGCGGCCCGTGCAATTTGTTTGACAGCCCGGCGCCCGACCCTAAAGGCGGCGCCGGGCCACGCGGTCCCAACGCCGCGCGAGCTCTCTGCAAGGAGAGACTATGATGAGTGAAGTGACGACGCCACAGGTGCGCCCGACGCGCCCCTATTTTTCCTCCGGACCCTGCGCCAAGCCGCCGGTCTGGTCCCCCGAAAAACTAGCCACCGAATCGCTCGGCCGCTCGCATCGTGCGAAGATCGGCAAGACGCGCCTCGCTTACTGCATCGACCTGATGCGCGAGATGCTGCAGCTTCCCGACACGCATCGCATCGGCATCGTTCCGGGTTCGGACACCGGCGCCTTTGAAATGGCAATGTGGACGATGCTTGGGGCCCGCCCTGTCACGACGCTCGCCTGGGAAAGCTTCGGCGAAGGCTGGGTCACCGATGCCGCCAAGCAGCTCAAGCTCGATCCGACCGTCATCCGCGCCGACTACGGCCAGCTTCCCGACCTCGGCCAAGTCGACTGGTCGAATGACGTCCTCTTCACCTGGAACGGCACCACCAGCGGCGTGCGCGTGCCCGATGGCGACTGGATCGCCGCCGACCGCGAGGGCCTGTCCTTCGCCGACGCCACCAGCGCTGTGTTCGCCTACGACCTGCCGTGGGACAAGATCGACGTCGCGACCTTCAGCTGGCAGAAGGTGCTCGGCGGCGAAGGCGGCCATGGCGTGCTGATCCTCGGCCCGCGCGCGGTCGAACGCCTCGAAACCCACACCCCCGCCTGGCCGCTGCCGAAAGTCTTCCGCCTTGTCAGCAAGGGCGCGCTCGCCGAAGGCGTGTTCAAGGGCGAGACGATCAACACCCCGTCGATGCTCGCGGTCGAGGATGCGATCTTCGCGCTCGAATGGGCAAAGTCGCTCGGTGGCCTCGATGGCCTGAAAGCACGCAGCGATGCGAACGCCGCGGCGCTCGACACGATCGTCGCCGACCGCGCGTGGCTCAGCCATCTCGCCGCCGATCCCGCCAGCCGCTCGAAGACCTCGGTCTGCCTGTCGGTCGCGGGCGCCGACGAAGGCTTCATCAAGAAGTTCGCGGGGCTGCTCGAGGCCGAAGGCGCGGCCTATGACATCGCGGGCTACCGCGACGCGCCCCCGGGGCTCCGCATCTGGTGCGGCGCGACCGTCGACACGGCCGATATCGAAGCGCTCGGCCCGTGGCTCGACTGGGCTTACGCCTCGCTTACCTAAATTCAGCGTGTCCCCGTGAAGGCGGGGACCCATCTCCTGCCATTTCATTCCGCAAGCATCGGGAGCTGGGCTCCCGCCTTCGCGGGAGCACAAGAAAGGTTCAATATCATGACCGCACCCAAAGTCCTCATCAGCGACAAGATGGACCCCAAAGCCGCCGCGATCTTCAAGGAACGCGGCATCGACGTCGACGTCATCACCGGCAAGACCAAGGACGAGCTGATCGCGATGATCGGCGACTATGACGGCCTCGCGATCCGTTCGGCCACCAAGGTCACCGCCGACGTCCTCGCCGCCGCGACGAACCTGAAGGTCGTCGGCCGCGCCGGGATCGGCGTCGACAATGTCGACATTCCCGAAGCGTCGAAGAAGGGCGTCATCGTGATGAACACACCCTTCGGCAACAGCATCACCACCGCCGAACATGCGATCGCGATGATGTTCGCGCTCGCGCGCCAGATCCCCGAAGCCAACGCCGGGACGCAGGCGGGCAAATGGCCCAAGAACGACTTCATGGGCGTCGAGCTGACCTCGAAGACGCTCGGCCTGATCGGCTGCGGCAACATCGGCAGCATCGTCGCCGAGCGGGCGCTCGGCCTCCGCATGAAGGTCGTCGCCTTCGATCCCTTCCTGACCCCCGAGCGCGCGATCGAACTCGGCGTCGAAAAAGCCGACCTCGACACCTTGCTCGCCAAGGCCGATTTCATCACGCTGCACACACCGCTGACCGACCAGACGCGCAACATCCTGTCGAAGGAAAATATCGCCAAGGCGAAGAAGGGCGTGCGGATCATCAACTGCGCGCGCGGCGGGCTGATCGACGAGGCGGCGCTGAAGGACGCGCTCGACAGCGGCCATGTCGCGGGCGCCGCGCTCGACGTGTTCCAGACCGAACCGCCCGCAGCCGACCATCCGCTGTTCGGCGCGCCGAACTTCATCTGCACGCCGCATTTGGGCGCGTCGACCGACGAGGCGCAGGTCAATGTCGCCATCCAGGTCGCCGAACAGCTCAGCGACTATCTCCTCACCGGCGGCATCACCAACGCGCTCAACGTCCCCAGCCTCTCGGCCGAAGAAGCGCCGAAGCTGCGCCCCTATATGAGCCTCGCCGAAAAGCTCGGCAGCCTCGTCGGCCAGCTCGCGCACGACAACCTCACGACGATTTCGGTCGAGGTTGAGGGCGCTGCCGCCGAACTCAACCTCAAGCCGATCACCGCCGCGGTGCTCACCGGCCTGATGCGCCGCTATTCGGACAGCGTGAACATGGTCAACGCACCGCATCTCGCCCGCGAGCGCGGGCTCGACGTGCGCGAAGTGCGCCACGACCGCGACGGCGATTACCACACGCTCGTCCGCGTCACCGTGGCGACCAGCGACGGTGACCGCTCGGTCGCGGGCACGCTGTTCAGCAACGGCGACCCGCGCCTCGTCGAGATGTTCGGCATCAAGGTCGAGGCCGATCTCGACGGCCATATGCTCTACATCGTCAACGAGGATGCGCCGGGCTTCATCGGCCGCATCGGCACCGCGCTCGGCGAAGCCGGGCTCAACATCGGCACCTTCCACCTCGGCCGCCGCGCCGCGGGCGGCGAGGCGGTGCTGCTGCTCAGCCTCGACTCGCCGATGCCCGAACCTTTGCTGTGGCAGCTTTGCCAGCTGCCCGGCGTGAAGACGGTGAAGGGGCTGAAGTTCTGAGCCATATTACGCCCTCCCCTTCAGGGGAGGGCAGCGAGACTTGCGAGCTTGCTCGCTAGT